>NZ_JBEPYQ010000033.1:0-65338 GCF_041641335.1 Cohnella sp.
TGTCGTTCCCGTCGAATAGGACAGATAATAGAGGCCGTTGTGCTTATGAACCCACGGGCCTTCGAAGTATCTTCTGTCCTCGTCGCCGGCTTGCAGCGGATGGCCCTCATCGTCGAGGATGGCGACTTCCCGAGCAGCTTCTTTGAACGTCAGCAGATCCTCGCTCAGCTCGGCAACCCGCGGTCCGAGAGCGGGTTCCGAACCGGATGGCCCTGCAGCGTCGGGCTGGAACGCGCCGGTCTGCCACTTCTCCAGCTGTCCTCCCCATAACCCTCCGAAGAAGACGTACGCCCGGTCGTCCTCGTCGACGAACACGGCAGGGTCGATGCTGAAGCTGCCCGGAATAGGCTGTTGCTCCGCCTTGAACGGCCCGTACGGCGTCTTCGAGGTCGCTGCTCCGATTCTAAAAATATCGTTCTGGTCCCTCGCCGGGAAAAACAAATAATACATTCCGTTCCGGTAAGCGGCGTCCGGAGCCCAGAGCTGCTTCTGCGCCCACGGGATATCCCGCAGATGAAGCGCTTCCCCATGGTCGGTGCAGGAAGACAGCTCCTCGTCCAGCGACAGGACGCGGTAATCCTCCATATCGTATTGGTCCCCGTTGTCGTTCGATTCGTTCGCGTGATCGAGATCGTGGGACGGATAAACGTAAATTTTGCCTTCAAAAACGTGAGCGGAAGGATCGGCGGTGTACATGTGCGTGACCAGCGGCTCGTGGGGCTTTGTCATCTCTCGTTCTCCTCCTGTGCGGATTTCCCTAATGGGCGTTATGCTCCCCATTTTATCAGATGGCGCTTCCGCCGAAACTTAAGAAAGCTTAGAGCTTTGCCGAGAAAATAAAGAGGTTTCGACGCGAAGGTTCGGCGCATTAAAGCTTGTCAGATGGCGTGCATTCGTGGTATGATCTTAATCGTGTCTAAGACACGATTGTCAATAGTGTGGAGCCGTGGTGTAGAGGCCTAACATGCCTGCCTGTCACGCAGGAGACCGCGGGTTCGAATCCCGTCGGCTCCGCCATGATTTTTCTACATAAGCAACGTGCATCGAGCAGAGCGTACTCTGCTCTTTTTTGTATCTATCGAGGAGGTGCGGCTATGATCCGTCGCGGAAGATTTGCGCCTACGCCCTCTGGACTGCTGCATATCGGCAACGCGTTCGCCGCTTTGGCCGCATGGCTGCAGATGAGGCAGTGCGGCGGGACGATCGCGCTGAGGATGGAGGATATCGACAAAGCTCGTTCCCGGGCCTCATTCGCCGAGCAGATTCTGGACGACCTGCGGTGGCTCGGCCTCGACTGGGACGAAGGTCCGCGGGAAGGCGGATCGTACGCCCCGTACGTGCAGAGCGCTCGCGAGCCGATATACGAAGAGGCGTTGGAGAAGCTTAGGGAAGCAGGGCATCTCTACCCGTGCTACTGCAGCAGAAGCGATCTGGCGACGCTGGCCAGCGCGCCTCACGGCTTGGCGAGCGAGGGTGCCGCTTATCCGGGTTTTTGCCGAGCGTTGACCGATGAAGAGCGGATAGCTAAAGGCGCGCTGAAGTCGCCTTCGCAGCGCTTCGTGATGCCCGCGCGCGCTATCGCTTTTCGCGACGGTTGGAGGGGAACGCAGTCGTTCGAGGGTTCCGCCCTCGGAGATTTCGTCGTCAAACGCGCGGACGGCATGTTCAGCTACCAGCTGGCTGTCGTCGTCGACGATGCCGCCATGGGGATTACGGACGTGCTGCGCGGGGCGGATTTGCTCGACTCGACGCCCAGACAGCTCGCGCTGTACGACGCGCTGGGCTTGCAGGCGCCGGAGTTCTCGCACATTCCCTTGCTGGCCGACGAGACCGGCGCACGCCTGTCCAAGCGCGACAAGTCGCTGACGCTGGCGTCGCTAAGGGAGAACGGCGTTGCGCCCGAGCGTCTGCTCGGTCTTCTGGCCGCTATGGCGGGGTGGATCGACCGCCCGGAACCGGTCGGCGTTCGGGAGCTGATGCCGCTGTTCAAGCCGGTCAGCGAAGAACGGCTCGTCTTCGGGGGCGACTTGCGGACGTGGCTGCTGCAATAATAAAGTTAAGGGATGTCCCATAAATAGAGAAAGTCGACGAAAGATGATCGATTGAGAATTTTGTCATTCATGTATCTCCCGTGCAGGCTAAACTTAATATGCGCTGTTTGGTGGATCAGGTGTTTCCAAGTTATTCAGGTGTATTCAAGGATCTATTTTCTAAAACATCATTGAATTTGTTAGAGTTATATCTTTCATCCGAAGGGATTGCTCAGCAGAGTGATGAGTCGTGGGGAAAAGTGATTCGAGAGTCCACAAAAGCCTCCAGATCAGCGATATGGATGCAGAAGAAAGTCGAACTGTTGAACACAGCTGTATCACTCAATCCCGTAGAGAGAGTCGCTTACGGCATAGAGACTGCGTTACGCAGCATGCTGGCAACGATTCGAGAGCTTCAATCACAAGTATCAGCCCTTGAAAAGCTTATTCTGGAACTCACAGAAACCATTCCAGAAGTAAAGCTCATTGAATCGATTCCAGGCGCTGGAACAAAGCTAGCAGCAGCGATTGTTGCTGAAATTGGAGACGCATCGCAGTTCAATCATCCAAAGCAAGTTGTGGCATTCGCAGGACTAGATCCAAGCGTGTTCAGCTCAGGGAAATTCACGGCGAGTGAAAACCGAATGACCAAACGGGGATCCAAACGTTTGAGGCGCGCCTCGTATTTGGCTGTAACTTGCGGTTTGCGCGGCGATCTTAACTTGCGAATGAGAGAGTATTATGACAAGAAAAAAAGTGAGGGCAAGCCCCATAAAGTAGCCGTGATCGCTTGCGCCAACAAGTTGCTCCATCACGTCTACGCTATGCTTAAAAGAGGGCAGCCCTACACTTTATAGATCCCGCATTACCACAAACCTCCACCTAATGGAGGTTTATTTGTTATGCACAAAACAGTATAGCCATTATTTTTCAACCTGACCAATCCAACTGTTGACAAGCATTAGCTGGTTTTGCGTTAGCGCATAAACCGGGAATGTAGGAATGTGGACAAACTTATCCACATCACATGTGTATAATGTGGGTAAACTCGCAAAAGCGTTGGGGGACAAGAGGTTGCTCGCCGCTGAAAATGGGATTAGTTTTTCACAGTTTTTTGTGGACAATGTGGATAAAGGGGATAAAATTACAGGGGAATGCTCCCAAAGCGCCGACTCCGGACAGAAAGGCTTGCGTCCCAACCGATTGAAAGTTATCAGAATATTAACAACCCTCTGAAAGGTGTCCGCAGCCTGTGTATAACCATGTGCATAACGTGGACGACGACCGATCGCCCGATGCGGTATCCGCTGCACGACCGAAAGAGGCGCGAATCTTCTCGAACGTACCAAGAAAATTCGCGCCCCTTGTTCTAATCTTCCATTAAAGCTTCCCAAACCTGATAAACCTCGTCCAGCTCCGCTCGCTTTTTCTCGGCTTCGGCCTGCGTCTCTCTGAGCAGTACGTAATCGATCGCCATCCCGGGAGAAGCCATCTGCTCCTCAAGCTCGGCGATCTCGCCTTCCAGCCGGGCAATGTCGGCTTCCGCCTGCTCGCGCTTGCGGGCGCGCGCCCGATCTTCCCGCTTGGCCTGCTTCTCGGCCTCGTAGCTCGTAACGGCAGGCTCGGACGGCGCGGCGGCGCTGTCGCGATTTGTCGCCGCCCACTCCTCCATTTGTTGTTTCTTGGCGACCATATCGTCATAATTTCCCAGGAAATGCTCTGCTCCGTCCGCGGACATCTCCACGACCCGGTCGGCGATCCGATTCAGGAAATAACGGTCGTGGGAGACGAAGACGAGCGTGCCGTCGTATTCTTCCAGCGCGGCCTCCAACACTTCTCGACTCATCAGGTCGAGGTGGTTGGTCGGCTCGTCGAGCAGCATGACGTTCGCCTTCAGCAGCATCAGCTTCGACAGCGCCACGCGGGCTTTCTCCCCTCCGCTGAGCGAACTGACCTTCTTGCGCACGTCCTCGCCGCTGAACAGGAAGTTGCCGAGCACGGTGCGAATTTCCGCTTCCGGAAGATGCGGGTAAGCGCTCCACACTTCCTCCAGCACGGTGTTGGCGGGGTTCAAATTGCGCTGCTCCTGATCGTAATAGCCGAGCGAGATGCCGACGCCCCATTCGATCGCTCCATCCCGCAGCGGCAACTGATCCATCAGCGCGCGGAGCAGAGTCGTTTTGCCGACTCCGTTGGGGCCGAGCAGAGCGACGCGCTCGCCCCGCTTTACCTCGAACGAGACGTTGCGGAACAGCGGCGTCATCTCTTGCTTGGGCGCGGCGGAGCAGCGGATGACCCGCAGCACTTCCTTGCCGCTGCGCCGCTCGGTCATGAACGAGAAGCTCGCCTGCCTGAGCGTGCCCGGCTTCTCCAGCCGTTCGATCCGCTCGAGCGCGTTGCGCCGGCTCTGGGCGCGCCTTGTCGTCGAAGCCCTCACGATGTTCCGCTGAATGAAATCCTCCATCCGGGAAATTTCCTTGCGCTGCTGCTCGTACAGCTTCAACTGCTGGGAGAACGCCGCCGCTTTCAAATCCATGAACCGGCTGTAGTTGCCCGTGTATCTCGTCGCCTGGTGCCGCTCGATCTCGACGACGGACGTTACCGTCGCATCTAGAAAATAGCGGTCGTGAGAGACGATGACCATCGCGCCGGCATAGGACCTTAAGTATTGCTCCAGCCAGGTCAGCGTCTGAATGTCGAGATGGTTGGTCGGCTCGTCGAGCAGCAGCAGCTCGGGCTGGACGAGCAGCAGCCGCGCCAGCGCCAGCCGGGTTCGCTGGCCGCCGCTGAGCGAGGCGACTTCGGTATCCGGCGGGAAGTCTCCGAAGCCCATCCCGTGCAAAATGCTGCGAATACGGTTGTTCATCTCGTATCCGCCGTTCTCGCGGAACTTCTCGCTGACGTCCGCATACTGGGCGAGCAGAGCTTCGTAGCGCTGCTCGTTGTCCAGCTCCCGCGGATCGGCGATGCGCGTTTCCAGCTCCTGCAGCGCTTTCTCCTGATCGAGCAAGGGACCGAAGGCGGAGTTCATTTCTTCCTGAATCGTGCGGTGCCCCTGCAAACCGCCGTTTTGCGCCAAGTATCCGATTTTAAGCTCCCGCGGCTTCGATACCGAACCGGTGTCGGGAACGATCTCGCCCGCCAGGACGCGGAGAAAAGTCGATTTGCCCGCGCCGTTCACGCCGACCAGGCCGATGCGGTCGCGCTCGTTGATCTGCAGCGAGATGCCTTCCAATACGGGAGTCGCGCCATAATGTTTCGAAATGCCAGATGCTTGAAGAAGCAAGAGGAATCCCTCCGACAAGTTCTTTTCGGTGCTACTTTCCAAGTGTACCGTAAAGTTGCGGGAAAAGTCCAAGCGTTATCCTTTGGCGAAAATAGACATTCAGTGCTAAAATGAAAATAAAGTTTTCATGGATCATCGAAGGCAGGGTTCCGTTCATGAAAAATAGAGAGGCCGAAGCGCTCAAAGCGCAGTGGCGCAGGCGGATGACGGACGTTCGGGACGGCCTGCCCGCGGACGAGCGGGAACGCTTGTCCCGGAAGCTGTGCGCCTTGCTGGAGCGAGAAGGGCTGTCCCCGCTAAGACGGGAGCTCGGCCGTCCGCTCGGCCTGTGCGCTTACGCTCCGTTTCGCTCGGAAGCATCCGCGCTGCCGCTTGTCTCCGATTGCCTGGATCAAGGCGATCGGATATACGCGCCGCGAATGAGGCCGGACAGGGGCGGGCTGGAGCTGCGCGAGATTCGCGGCCCTTCGGACTGGATTCCCGGCAAGTGGGGAGTGCCGGAGCCCGATCCGGCGCGCGCTTCTTTAATAGAAGCAACCGATCCTCTGGACGTCGTGCTCGTTCCCGGAATGGCGTTTAACGGAGCGGGAGGAAGGCTCGGATACGGCGGAGGCTACTACGACCGCCTGTACGCGGAGAGACGGCGCGAGGCGCGGGGCAGGACGCTATGGATCGGATTCGCGTTCTCCGCGCAAGTCGTCGAGGCCGACCTGCCGTCGGAAGCTCACGATCTCAAGCTGGACGGGCTGGCGACGGACGAAAGCATGACATGGTTCGATAAGGGGGATTCGGAATGGAGCGCGCGGATGAGCCGCTGACGCATTTTAACGATCAGGGCAGAGCCCGAATGGTGGACGTCTCCGGCAAAGCCGACACCGTCCGAGTCGCGGTGGCGGAAGGACATGTGAAGATGGCGCCCGAGACGCTGCGCAGAATTCGCGAGCGTTCGGTCGCCAAGGGAGACGTGCTCGCCGTCGCGCAGATCGCGGGCATCCAGGCGGCCAAGCGGACGTCGGACTGGATTCCGATGTGCCATCCGCTTCCTCTGACGGGAGTGGATATCCGCTTCGCGGATGACGGAGCGGAGACGCTGACGATTACGGCGGAAGTGAAAACAACCGGCAAAACCGGCGTGGAGATGGAAGCTTTGACCGCCGTCTCCGCCGCCGCGTTGACCGTGTACGATATGTGTAAAGCGCTGCAAAAGGATATGGTCATCGGTTCCGTGGCGCTTCGCAGCAAGACGGGCGGCAAAAGCGGCGACTACGTTCGTTCGGCGGAATAAACAGACGAGATTCGTACTCATGGGACGGAGGGATGGAGCCATGCGTTGGAAGGTGGCTTTGCTAACGGCTAGCGACAAAGGCGCGAGAGGGGAACGGGAGGACACGAGCGCCCAAGTCATTCGCGAGTTGATCGAGGAAGAGCTGATCGGAGATATCGTCGACTACCGGATCGTTCCGGACGAGCAGGACGAAATTCGCGCGGCGCTGATCGAGATGGCCGATTATTTTCAGGCGGATTTGATTTTGACGACGGGAGGCACCGGGTTGGCCTACCGCGACGTTACGCCGGAAGCGACGCTACGGGTGGCCGAGCGTCTCGTGCCCGGCATTCCGGAGGCCATGCGCGCTTTCGTATCCCAGCGCTCGCGCCACGGCGTTCTGTTCCGCGGCGTGTGCGCGATTCGCGGCCGCACGCTGATCTTGAACCTCCCGGGCGATCCGAAAGGCGTCCACGAGCATTTGATGGCCGTGATGGATCTGCTGCCGGAGGCGCTTGACCAGGTCAAGGGAATGCGGGGAGGGCAGGAGCAATGACGCCATCGGAAAGCCGCCGAGACGGGACGACGCTTATCGGCTCGTCGAGGCTGAGGGAAGTTAAAATCGAGGACGCCGTCGGAACGGTGCTGGCCCACGACTTGACGCAGATCGTTCCCGGGCAGTTCAAAGGCAGGCTCTTCCGCAAAGGGCACGTCGTGACGCCGGAAGACTTGCCGCGGCTGAAAGATATCGGCAAGGAGCATCTGTATACGATCGAGCTCGCCGATGCGGATTTGCACGAGGACGATGCGGCGCTGCGAATGGCGCAGGCGCTGAGCGGCGACAACGTCGAATTCGGGGAGCCCGCGGAAGGCAAAGTCAGCCTGAAATCGACCGTCGGCGGATTGGTCTCCGTGACGCGCGAAGTCGTGGACGAGATCAACCGGCTGGGCGACATCGCGCTGGCGACCGTCGTCGACCGCCGCGCAGTACGGGCGGGAGAGGCGTTGGCGGCGACGAGGGCGATTCCGCTCATCGTTCCGAAAGCCAAAGTCGAAGAGGTCGAGAGAATCGCCCGGAACTATCGCGCCGAACGCGGAGCGGCTCCGATTAGCGTGCGCCCTTTCCGCCGGATGACGGCGGGACTGCTGACGACGGGCGGCGAGGTGTATTCCGGCCGCATTCAAGACAAGTTCGGCCCCGCGGTCTCGGCCAAGCTTGCGGAATTCGGCTCGGAAGTCGCGGAGCAGAGGTTCGCGCCGGACGACCGTCATACAATTGTCAATGAAATTCACTATTTAAGGAAACAAGGGTATGATATGATACTGGTAACTGGCGGCATGTCGGTGGATCCCGACGACCGCACGCCGGGAGCGATTGCCGAAGCCGGAGCCGACATCGTCAGCTACGGAACGCCGATGCTTCCGGGCTCGATGCTGCTGTTCGGCTATTTGCAAGGCGTGCCGATCTTCGGATTGCCCGGCTGCGTCATGCACGACCCTTACACTTCATTCGACGTTTTATTATCCAGAGTATTGGCTGGAGATACGATAGTAAGAGATGATATCGCCAGCATGGGATACGGCGGTCTTCACCGCTGCTGAGTATTCCGTACGCCGCATATCCAAGAGGAGGTTAAAGACATGTCAGGCATTGGTGCTTCGGGCGTTATTTTGCTCGTTCTGATCGCGCTGCTGCTGTTCGGCCCGAACAAGCTGCCGGAGCTGGGCCGCGCATTCGGCCGCACGCTTCGCGAGTTCAAGAAGGGCGCGAACGATTTGATGGACGATCCCAAGGATCGGGGAACGCAGAGGGTGGACGTTTCCGCCGAAGAGGCGGACAAGCCTAAGGCGGATCGTCGTCTCCCGGAATAATCGGGACGGGCAAGGAACATGGACAGGGCTGTCCCTCGGCGCAGATGAGCGATTTGCGAAGGGGCGGTCCTGTTGCTGTATGGAGGCGATAACAAGCAATGAAAGATACGGCCGCTGCGAAGCGGGACTCGGAATGGATGCCGCTGACGGAACATCTCGGCGAGCTTCGCAAAAGGATTATCTACTGCCTGATCGTATTCGTGATCGGGCTGGTCGGGGGCCTCTTCGGCTCTCAGCCGCTATTCGACTATTTGGTGGCAGCCGCCCCGATAGACCATTTGGATCTCCATGCTTTCTCCCCGTGGGATGCGATAGGCCTCTACATGAAATTCGCGATTCTGATCTCCTTCGTCGCCGCGATTCCTTTTGCGATGTACCAGCTCTGGGCTTTCGTCCGTCCGGCTTTGGGACTCAAGGAGCAGAGGGCGACGCTGCAATTCGTGCCCGGCGCGCTGTTGATGTTCCTGGTCGGTCTCGCTTTTTCTTATTTCGTCGTGTTTCCGATGGCATTCTTGTTCACCGAGAAGGTGACGAGCAATCTCGGATTGGAACAGACTTACGGAGTGACGCAGTATTTCTCGTTTCTGTTCAACATCTTGCTGCCGATCTCGCTGCTGTTCGAATTACCGCTGCTCATTCTGTTCCTGACCCGGATCGGCATCCTGAACCCGGCGATGCTGAGGAAGATGCGCAAGCTGGCCTGGTTTATCCTGATTTTCGTCGGCGTGCTGGTCACTCCGCCGGACGTCGTGTCGGATCTGCTGGTCGCCGTTCCGCTGATTCTGCTGTACGAATTCAGCGTTCTTCTGTCCTCTATGGCTTACGGCAAGCGTCTTAAGGCGCAGCGGCAGAGGGAACTGGAGCTGGAGCTGGAGTCGGACGAATAGGGAGCCAAGGTAGTCCCGCGGTCATTCCCGAATTGCAACGATCTGCCCAAAAAGAAAACAAAAAGTGTCATTTTTCGATATTCCAAATGGTAAAATTATGATACACTTGTTTCGAGTAAGGGCTTTCAGGTTGGGTTAAAATCTCGGGAGGGACTAGAATGCGGGATATGACTTTGGGACGCAAATTAACGATTGGCTATTCTGCAATGGTGTTGCTGCTGGCGGCCGCTTTCGTGCTGCTGCTGTCGGGAACCGATCTGGCGAGCAATTCGGGCACGCTCGTCATGGTTATCGTCATTTTCGCGCTGCTGATCGTCGGGGGCGGCTTCGGCCTCAAGTGGCTGTCCGGCAATCTTACCGCAGCGATCGGCAACGTCACGGCTACGCTTAGGAACATTGCCTCCTCCGGGGGAGATCTAACAAGACGCATACATATTTCATCAACGGACGAGATGGGCGATCTCGCGAACGCGGCGAACCAGATGCTGGACGGCCTTCAGAAAATGATGAAGGAACTGAAGGACAGCACGGCGGAGCTGGCGGCTTCGGCGATTTTGCTGAAGCAGGGCACCGAGGAGAACGCCCGGGTCAGCAGCGAGGTGTCCAGAGCGGTGGAGAAGGTTGCCGCCGGCTCCGAGACGCAGGTGGCGCAATCGCAGGAAATCTCCGCGACGATGCAGGAGACGTTGGACGCCCTGACCCAAGTGGCGGGCACGACGACAGGCGTATCGGACGCCGCGCAGACGACCGTAGGCCGCGCCGCTGCCGGCTCCGAGCTGCTGCAGTCGACTTCCGCCGAGATCGACCAGGTGGGTAAGGCGTTCCGGTCTTTGCAAGAGGTTGTCAGAGGACTCAATCATAAATCCGAACAAGTGCGCGAAGTTATCGGATACATTTCCGAAGTCGCCAACCAGACGAACCTTCTGGCGCTCAACGCCGCGATCGAAGCGGCGCGGGCCGGCGAGCACGGACGGGGCTTCGCCGTCGTCGCGGGAGAGATCCGCAAACTAGCGGACCAGACGCAGCAATCCGCCGTGCAGATCGGCGATACGATCGGAACGATGTCGGGAGACATCGGACAAGTGGCCACGATGTTCGAGCAGAGCGCGGGGCAAGTATTCGCGGCGGTGGAAGGCATGCAGAACGCCGAGGAGACGTTCCGCGACATCGTCGACAAGGTCGGACTTCTCAGCACCAACATCGTGGAAGTGGCCGCTTCCGTCGAGCAGATGACGGCCGGCAGCGCGAGCGTCGTTCAATCGATCCACGACATCTCCCGGATCACGGAAGAGACGGCGTCCTTTACGGAGCAGGTGTCTGCCATGACCGAAGAGCAGCTTTCCTCCACGGAGGAGATGGCGCGCACCGCCGACAACTTAAGCTCGATGGCTTCCCGCTTGAAGGGCCTAGTCGGCAACTTCAAAGCTTGACTTGAATACCCGGCTTGCGCTTCGGGAATAATGGTAATTCCAATAGTTCGATGCGGATTCGCGGCGATTGCGGATCCGTATTTTTTTTGTGCAGGTTTAACGCAAAAGGACTTGAAAACCGTCTTCAAATTCCGTATCATAGAAAATGGTTATTAGCACTTGAGACAATTGAGTGCTAACAAAATGGCTTCAAATCCAAAAAGTAAAATTTAGAAGGAGGCTACTTACATGATTAAACCTCTAGGGGACCGCGTTCTCGTGGAACCGAACGCCAAGGAAGAAAAAACGATTAGCGGCATCGTATTGCCGGATACGGCTAAAGAGAAGCCGCAAGAAGGAACTGTCGTTGCGATAGGCATCGGATCGTTGACCAAGGATGGCGAGCGGGTCGCGCTGGAAGTGAAAGCGGGCGATCGTGTATTGTTCTCTAAATATGCGGGCACGGAAATCAAATACGAAGGCAAAGAGTATTTGATCATGAAAGAAAGCGACATCCACGCGATCGTCGGCTAATACTTAGAATATTCAAGGAGGCTCTTTAAAGATGGCTAAAGAAATCCGTTTCAGTGAAGACGCTCGCCGCGCCATGCTTCGCGGCGTGGATACATTGGCGAACGTAGTTAAAGTCACGCTCGGACCGAAAGGCCGCAACGTCGTTCTGGAGAAGAAATTCGGATCTCCGCTGATCACGAACGACGGCGTTACGATCGCCAAAGAGATCGAGCTGGAAGACGCCTTCGAAAACATGGGCGCTCAGCTCGTTAAAGAAGTCGCTACGAAAACGAACGATATCGCGGGCGACGGTACGACGACGGCTACGGTTCTGGCTCAAGCGATGATTCGCGAAGGCTTGAAAAACGTAACGGCAGGCGCTAACCCGATGGTCATCCGCAAAGGCATCGACAAAGCGGTTAAAGCCGCCGTTGAAAGACTGAAAGAAATCTCCAAGCCGGTCGAAGGCCGCAGCAACATCTCCCAAGTCGCGGCGATCTCCGCGGCGGACGAAGAAGTCGGCGAACTGATCGCGGACGCGATGGAGAAAGTCGGCAAAGACGGCGTTATTACGGTCGAGGAGTCCAAAGGCTTCAACACGGATCTGGAAGTGGTTGAAGGGATGCAATTCGACCGCGGCTACATCACTCCGTACATGATCACCGATACGGACAAAATGGAAGCCGTACTCGAAAACCCGCTGATCCTGATCACCGACAAGAAAATCTCCAACATCCAAGAAGTCTTGCCTGTTCTGGAGAAAGTCGTGCAATCCGGCAAGCAATTGCTGATCATCGCGGAAGATATCGAAGGCGAAGCGTTGTCCACGCTCGTCGTGAACCGTCTGCGCGGCACGTTCACTTGCGTCGGCGTTAAAGCTCCGGGCTTCGGCGATCGCCGCAAAGCGATGCTGCAAGACATCGCGGCTCTTACGGGCGGTCAAGTCATCACGGAAGAACTCGGCCTCGAGCTGAAGTCCACTTCCCTGCAGCAATTGGGTACGGCGCGTCAAGTGCGCGTAAACAAAGAAAATACGATCATCGTCGACGGCGCAGGCGACAAAGCCGACATCGATGCTCGCGTGAACCAAATCAAAGCGCAAATCGAAGAAACGACTTCCGATTTCGATCGCGAGAAGCTGCAAGAGCGTCTGGCTAAACTGGCCGGCGGCGTTGCGGTCATCAAAGTCGGTGCGGCTACCGAGACCGAGCTGAAAGAGCGCAAGCTTCGCATCGAAGACGCTCTGAACGCGACTCGCGCGGCTGTCGAAGAAGGCATCGTATCCGGCGGCGGCACGGCGCTGGTTAACGTATACGAAGCGGTTGCGGGCGTTCAAGCCGACGGCGACGAGAAGACGGGCGTCAACATCATCCTGCGCGCTCTGGAAGAGCCGATCCGCACGATCGCCGCTAACGCCGGCCAAGAAGGCTCCGTTATCGTCGAGCGCCTGAAGAAAGAGTCGGTAGGCACAGGGTACAACGCAGCTAACGGCGAGTGGGTGAACATGTTCGAAGCCGGCATCATCGATCCGGTGAAAGTAACGCGTTCCGCTCTGCAAAACGCCGCTTCCGTAGCATCCGTCTTCCTGACGACCGAAGCGGTTATCGCCGACAAGCCTGAGAAAGACAAAGCTCCTGCCGGCGGCGGCATGCCGGACATGGGCGGCATGGGCGGCATGATGTAAACTGAGGGCTGAGCCCTTGCGCAGCAAGGGATTCTCCTCGGGGCAACGCTGATTGCCCACATTTTGCCCACATTGTGTAATAATGAAGACACCTTAGAGTGATGGAAATCGCTCTAAGGTGTCTTGTTGTATTAGAAAACAAATAATGAGGGAGATGACAGGGAAAGTGATTTCCAAGTTTATATTCTTTCTAGAGAAAATATCGTATTCTTCAAAGACTCCCTATACACTTATGTTTATTGGTGAATGTAGCAATTCAAATGGGAGGGTATTAAAATTAAAGTATACTGGGGCTGACTTATCAAATGAAACTGGAATAAGCATACCTAGTACAGTGTTAGAAAGCCTAAAAGAACAATTAAATGAGAAATTTGGTTATGGCCCCTTTGATTCGAAGAGTGCAAGATCAATTCTAAAACAATGTAATGAGTTTGTTTGCAGATATTAAGGTCAAATAATATCTACAAATCATCCATTAATTTACTGAACTTTTGTGCGGCTTCTTTCTTCATCGTTTTAGTGACGTGGAGATAAACTCGCTTTGTAATCTCATCGTCCTGATGCCCCAATCTTTCCATAATCTCATGAATGCCGACTCCAGCCTCAGCAAGCAGCGATGTATGCGTGTGACGCAATGAATGAGGGGTTAATGTCTCGTTCAAGCCAGAGAGCCGCAGAAGCCTTCTCATACGGTTCTGAATCGTTTTAATGGAACTCAGGATAGCCCATATCCTTCTCTGTTTTGGCAAATACAAAATCTTGATCGTAATAAACATCTCGATGGAGCATCTTAAGCTCATTTTGACGAGCTTTCAGCTTTTCTAGCTCTTTAAATACCAGTGGATCTAACTCGATGGTTCGTTTCGATGTGCTTGTCTTAGGAGTCAGCAAATGATATTCCGTTGCTCGATTAATTGGATTATAATAAGTCTTCGTTACCGACAGCATAAGTTCCTTAAAATCGAAATCCTTCCATTTCTATGCACAGAGCTCTCCGACACGAAGTCCACTATAAGCAAGGGGCAGGAAGATTATATAGTCGTTCGTTAACCCCCTCTCTTTCGCTGTTTGGAGGAGCTTAGTTAGCTCATGCTTTTAAGATACTTCACTTCATTTTCTTCCGCTTCAATTTCCTCAACTGTCTTCTGTGGGCGAGGCAACTTTGCATACTGCGTTGGATCGTTTTTGATGATTTCTAATTCTACTGCTTTTGTAAAAAGCATTCGTCCTGTAGAATGGATGCCAGCAATCGTATTTAACGCAAATCCGCGCTCGTACAAGTCTAGCAGGGCATTTTGATAAGCTTTCCGGGTAATGGCCTTCACCTGATGATTTTGAAAATAATCGAGCAATCGGGATGCTTCATGCTTTCGAACACGTACAGTACTAATTTTCACCGTGGTTTCATAGAGCTTCAGCCATTCTTCAATTAAAGCGGAGAATAGCATCTCCTTTTCCGCTATATAGGTTCCTTCCATAAGTTCCGTCTGCATCGCCGCACATGCGGCCTGAGCCTCTTCTTAGTCTTAAATCCGCTCACTTGTCGTTGGTGTAGCTTCGATTAAATCTTCAGTTCTTGGGAACTCAGAAAATAACTGCTCCATAATATAGCTGCCGGGTTTTTCGCAAAGCGAGTCTGCCAGCAGTCGTCTGAATTCGTATGGTATTTGTTCCGACATTCTCAACCTCCACATTAGGCCGAAGCCAAGATCAGTTCATGAGCTTTATCAATCAGCGGATTACCTTCCATCGTCCGGAGGAACAAGTTTTCCTTGAAGGAAGCTGTATCTCGCAGCGGCTTGGCATGTGTGGCAAAATCCGACACGGCATTGATAAAACGATACCCGTTTTTCCCGACCTCCTTCAGATCAGGAGCATCGAAATATCTGGATTGAAAATCGTCCCGCAACTGCTGGACATTCCTTTCTTGCACTTTTGTTGCGTTTTCCGGCAAATGCAATAGAAGTTCCATGTATTCCCGAACTTTGTTGTCGGAAATTTTGATGCGGTTCAACCGATCGACTTCCGATCCGAGCCTGTCCATGTACAATTCGGCATAAAGTAACGTCTTCCGTGCTTCATCTAGCTTCGCTTGAATATTACCAGTATGAATGGTTGTCCAAATTCGTTTGGCATTTTGAAGAGCCAGATTCAAGGTGTTCTGACAAACAACTCGGATAGGCGTCATCGCCACCTTGATGCTTCCGCTGCCGTCATGACTGTTGGAGAACACCAAGTAAGGGCTGACACGATCTCCAGCAATGATGTAGTTTTCAGGCAATTGGGCAAGAAGCCATACTTTCCTGCCATTTTGCAAACTCCCGGCGGTCTCAAAGCGTACTCCTTCGCCAAGCAATTCATCGGTGAAAGCAAACGCTTCATGGTTCTGAACGATCTTGTACCTGTCCGAAACAACACCGAGCAACCGCTGGTCGGTTGCTCGGATGTTTGCCTTGTATCCGGGGATTTCGGCGTAATCCTCGGTTTGGATCGATTTCTGGATAACTTCCCAATCCAGTTCGGCAGCTTGCAGAGCTTCTTCCGAACTGAGTGCGTGTTCGACTCGATTTCCAAGCCCGTGCCACGGGGCTTGTCTTACGTAGAACATAGTTTCGATGTTGGCTGGCATTTGAATCATCTCCTAATAATGTTTGTTACAGCCGGAAAATCTGAAGAGAGCAACAACTCAGGCTTGACGAATTTTCTCAATTATTCGGCTGTTTCAAGGTAATAATATAGAATTGACTTATGGAGTTATACGGTTTAGGCGAGTGTTAACTCTGATGTTGCTTGAAGCTGAGAAAATGGTATCATTTTAGTAAGCTGGTGTATCTATTGCTTTAAGTTTTGTGACAAAATTTTATAGCTTAGGAGTTATTGAGCCCTTGATGTAAAAGGGATTAAAGACTTTCGATCTTGCCCTTATCTCTTGAATTAAAATTAATAAGAGCAGTGTGACAATGCGTAGATTTGGAGGTATTGTATGAACCAGTACAGCAGTTGGATAAAGCAGTATTTTTATAAACGGCAAAAGATCATGCTGGGACAACAATTAAATATTCGGCTTCAAGAGGAATTTGACGTAACTCCGGTTTATGCTAGAAAAATTATTCAACGAGCCATTGATGACCATGTAATAAAGTCCAGTGCTCCGGTGACATTTGGAAAAGGACAATATATTTACTACTATCACAATAGTACTTTGCATAAAAGCGACATATTAGCAATTGCTGAGAAGGAACGCCCTCCCATATACCGCTTATTAACCGCAATTGATAAATGCAATGGTGTGATATCTTATTACGAAGCTTTGAAAATAACTGCTAGTCCTTTGGACGGTTCTAAAACAAAAATGGATACTCTTTCAAGAATTTTAGCCGATCTTTACAAACTAAGGCTTGTCAAAGAAATAATGTATGAAGGAATCAAATTCATCGTTGAAGATTATTTTTCAGAAGAGCACGCTATTCAGGCTATTAAATTGCACAAGTCGAATATGGTATTGGATTGTGCATTTCTGCCGGATATGTTGAGGTGGCTTGCATTACATAATCTTGTAGATAATCAGGGCCATATATATCGTAACAAGATTTTTCCATCAAAGGGGGCAGAACAAAATAACTTCGTATGGGACGCTTTTGCATACACCAAGACAACGGGGTACAACACGGTTGTCGCTAGTAATCGAACTACCACCGACAAGCAAATGTTGGTTGTGTTAGACATGGTTATTCATCGTGAATATGATTCTGTGGATGTTCAAGGACTATACAACAGAATTCAAGGAGTGTTGCAAAGCTCCAAAAACACGAGGAAGGTTCTCCCAATAGTGGTGACCAAAGATCTTACAATAGCAGCCGCCAAACAACTTCGTAGTTTGGGATTTCTTCATTTTAGCGTGTCAACTATATATGGTGAAAGAGTATTCGAGATTATCTCTAATTTGAAGAAGATTCAGCAGGTCCAACTATTACAATATTCAGAATCGGATGATCAATTGACAGGGTATGTTGAGAATGTACTTCATACAATGCAAGAAGGTGGGCAAGAAGAGAATTTGCAAAATATTAAAGGGGATTTGTTTGAAGTACTTTTACATCCCTTAATAAAGGTTCTATATCCCAATGGATCATTTGAAGCCAATAAAATATACAGAGATACGACGCAAGAAGGTAATAAATTTCCACATGAATTTGATGTAATTGTAATTGATCGCAATTTGAAAGAAGCTGTTGTATTCGAACTGAAGGGATATAAATCGAGTACATTTATTAATGCAGGTCCGTATACTAAACGGGATACAGTTAAGTGGTTTTTTAATAATACCTTTCTCTGGGCAAAAAAGCATTTAGAGAGTGAAAGTCCAGATTATAAGGTTTCAGCGTGTTATATTACAAGTGCTCAATTTACGAATGAATCATTAGAGTTATTGCGCGGTTACAATAAGGGGAATTTAAAACCCCAGCTAGCTGAAGTATATTACGATGGATATGGTCTCTTGCAATTAGCCCAATCTCGGGGATTTAATCATATAAATAAAATTATAAAAAAGTACTATATTGAAATGTCAGATTTTCAATTAATTCAATAATTCAAAGTGTATAGATGGATGAATAAATTTGTTTTGCAATAAAGTATTTATATGAATAATATTGCAGCTTTACTGGGGGGATTGAGACTTTGGATGAAGAAAAAGATTTATTATATCTTATTGATAAGATAGTAACTTCCGATTTATTTCGAGAAGCAAATTATTATTTTAGATGCATGAAAAAGCAGCCACATGGTGGAGTGGCACATATTTTTTATCCAAATGTATATTTAAAACATTATGCTGCTGACACTTATCGACTATTTATTCAAGATCCTGAAAAAATTCCATATTTCTTAACAGCCTTAGTTGAAGAATCCTATCAGGAATATCTTAGAAGTGGCATTGATGTTGAAGAAATATGTAGTTTGTGCTTTGATGATAATAATTTTTGGTATGCTGGATTTCGATTGTTGAAACCCAAAAGTGAATATAAAGCTGCAAATAAAGAGGTGCCAATTCTTTGGTCTGTAATTGATTCAAAGTTAAAATTTCAAGACTACTTCGACATAGAGCCTAAAATGCTAGTATATGCACTCGTCTGTTACTTAATCAAAGATAATATGGTTGAAATACAAGGTATAGCGGAAATACGTGCTTACGAGCAGCTAAAAATGCCACATAATAAATACGGGTTATGTTTGGTGAATGAGTCCAAATTTATGAGACAAGGGTTTATCATTGAGGATCGTTATTATCTTTACAGTATCTTTTTTGATACAACCATAGGTGCCGCTACAGATGAAGTACCATATACGATCAAGATCATTAATGAAGAAATATCTGAAAAAAATTTATTCTTCAGATGTGATGAGAAAATCGCTGTACCAGTTGATGAGATGATTAGTACTGCAACAATGGATTCTCAAAAGTATCGTGGAATAACAGTTAACTTTGTAGACATAGAAAAACTGGTGCATAAGAAGGAAGTCATTGTACATTATAGTCCTGAGCATCAAAATAAAGTTATAATGAAAATTAAGCCGGATACTGATCAGAAGGGCGATAAATTTTATCACATTGAAGTAGAAGAGCTGTGGAATCCAGAAAGAATTAAAGATTCGTTCGTAATTACAAATTACATTCATGCACAATATTATCCTGGTAAAAGGAATTTCAATCATATTGATTTTTCTGTGAATCAATACTCTATTTCTGTTTTTATTGAAAAGTTCAGGGATGCTGTAACGGATACCGAAGTTCCTATAGATAAATATGGAGATGAGCACTATAAAATCTGGTGTGTTGAAAGCGAAGCGATTGAAATCAGTACCTGGAGTAAACTTGTGTGTGCCACACTTGATGAGCCATTTAGAGACTTATTTATAGAGATGTTTTCTGGTTGATAAATTATATTACTGAGTCATTACTTGGAGATAATGAAAGTATCTCACCTGGTGTTAGAACTCAAGCGCGATGGCTGCTTGAGTTCTTTATTTTTCGCTTGTCTTTTGATGTAGCAGTAGTAGGTTCACGTTACTGCTTCTAAAGAAGGATATGTGTCATATTTTGGCGAATATTTACATGTAGAAAATGATGTATATCACTGAGCTAGCCTTCTTGATAAAATGAGCACTTGTCTGGAGGCCGGAGCCCACCCTCAGAGTAAGCAAGTCAAGAACACGTAGTCGTTCATTTTAGCTTTGATCTGAGCCGCTCCAAATCCCGTGAAGGGGGCAGGGGAGATAGCTCCCTCCGCTTCCTTTTTGGGGACGGAAGCGGAAGGGTTCATTCCGCCGAAGACCTTGCTCTCAATCACAGGAAATACTAAGGGAGGAAACTTTAGGTGAAAATCAAAAAAGTGAAAATTCAAAACTTTAAATGCTACTGTGGCGAGTTTGTCTTAGAACTTAGTGATGGAATTAACATCTTGGTAGGTAACAACGAAGCAGGGAAAAGCACTATACTGGAAGCAATTCATTTGACTTTGACTGGGTTATTGAATGGTAGACAACTTAGGAATGAGTTAACTCAATACTTGTTTAATAATACTGTCGTAGCCGAATACTTGGCTAACTTAGAGCAAGGAAGAAATCCAGAACTGCCATATATATTAATTGAAATCTATTTAAGTGGTAGTAATATAGCAATATTTGAAGGCAATGGTAATAGCGAACGTATCCAGGAATGCGGTATATCATTAAAAATTGCATTTGATGAGAGATTTCAAGAGGAATACGAGCAACTTGTAAGAAAGGGAGACGTCAAGACTCTACCAATTGAATATTATGATCTTGTGTGGTCTAGTTTTGCTAGAGAAACTATAACGCCAAGAAGTATCCCACTCAAGTCAGCCATGATTGATTCATCAAGTAATCGATATCAGAATGGGTCTGATATATACATATCTCGTATAGTACGAGAAAATTTAGAGCCGGAAGATATAGTGGACATTTCTCAAGAGCATAGAAAAATGCGGGACAATTTCATGAGTTCTGAGTCAATAAAATCCATTAATAAAAAAATCCAAAAAAGTGCAGTATTGACAGGTAAGAAAGTTGAGCTCTCTGTTGAACTACTTTCGAAAAACGCTTGGGAAAACAGTCTTGTAACCTATCTTGATGCAGTACCATTTCATTTTGTAGGAAAAGGAGAGCAATGTATTATAAAAACTGAACTGGCGTTAAGCCATAAGAAGACGAAGGAAGCAGCGGTAATTCTCTTAGAGGAACCTGAAAACCACTTGTCGCATACCAAACTAAGTCAGTTCATTAGTAACATTTCTGAGAAGCAACAAGATAAACAGATTATAATTTCTACACATAGTAGCTTTGTAGCAAATAAGCTGGGGTTGAGCAACCTGATATTGCTAAATGATAAGAAGGCAGTAAGGCTTAATAATCTTAAAGATGATACAAAAAGCTTTTTCCAAAAGATAGCGGGGTACGACACTTTACGACTAATTTTATGTAAGAAAGCAATATTAGTCGAAGGAGATTCTGATGAGCTAGTAGTTCAGAAAGCATATATGTGTGCAAATGAAGGCAAACTTCCAATACAAAACGAAATTGATGTTATTTCAATTGGAACTTCTTTTTTAAGATTTCTTGAAATTGCTAAATTACTTAATAAGCCTGTCACTGTAGTAACTGATAATGATGGAGATATAGACGCGCTTAAAAAGAAGTATAAAAACTATTTGGGAGATAACGCTAAAGAGAATATAAAAATTTGCTTTGATGACGAAGTGGATGAGGGGAATTTAGTAATTGGCAAAAATCCATTTAACTACAATACACTTGAACCCAAATTGCTTAAAGTTAATAACCTTGATAAGTTAAACACGATCTTTGAAACCGATTATACCCACCATGATGATATGCATAAGTACATGAAGTCAAAAAAAACAGAATGTGCACTTAAGGTTTTTGAAACGGAAGAACTCATTGTCTTCCCAGAATATATTTTAGAGGCGATTAGGTGAGGAATATGAAGACCAACAAGCTAATTATTGCCGCGGCAGGGTCCGGGAAGACAACATTTCTTGTGAAAGAGGCGTTAAGACAACGTGAAGGAAAAGTTCTTATTACAACCTACACACAAGCTAATGAAGCGGAAATTCGCAAGAAGTTTATTGAACTAAATAATTGCATTCCTTCGCACGTCACAATACAAACGTGGTTCTCCACCTTACTCCAGCATGGGATTAGACCTTATCAGGGAGGATTATACGATGAGACAATTCGAGGAATGCTTTTGGTTAATGCACCCTCAGCTTTAAGGTATACTATTAAAAAGACCGGATTCAAAGTCTATTATAGTGAAGCGGATCACTTTTCAAAACACTACTTCACAGAAGATTGTAAAGTATACTCCGATAAAATTTCAAAGCTTGTTATCAGATGTAACGAGAGAAGTGATGGTGCAGTTATAGAACGATTGAGTAGAATCTTCTCTCACATTTTTATTGATGAAATCCAAGACCTTGCGGGATATGACTTAGAGATATTAAAGCTTCTTTTGAAAAGCCGGTCAAATATACTTTTTGTTGGCGATCCGCGCCAAGTAACTTATCTTACCCATATCGAGAGAAAGTATGATCGATATAAGGAAGGGCGTATAAAAGAGTTTATTCAGACAGAGTGTCGGAGAGTTGATTGTGAAATTGATGAAGATACGTTGAATGTATCACATAGAAACAACCCGATGATCTGTGACTATTCTTCAAAATTATATTTACAGTATACTCCATGCCGATCCAATCAAAATGAAGTGACAGGTCACGATGGTATCTATTTAGTGAGAAAACAAGATGTGGATTTGTATTTGCAAAGATATAACCCCGTTCAATTAAGAGATAGCATCAGAGAAACGGTTAATAAAAAATATAAGACTGTTAACTTTGGTGAGTCAAAAGGGATTACTTTTGAAAGAGTATTAATCTATCCCACACAGCCATTCATTCAATGGATTAAAAATAACAATTTTGAATTACTACCCACAAGTCGTTCAAAATTTTACGTTGCTTTGACCAGAGCACAGCATAGTGTAGGTATCGTATATGATTATGACGAGAGGACCGACCTAGAAGGGCTTCAAAAATTTTATGTATAACTAATGAGAAGCAAAACCTGGATGAAGTTAATGCGTTTTTGTACTTACTTTGGAGAACGCATTAACTTCAGTGTATCCTTTGTCTGTTTTCAGCACAGTATCCTATATTTTCAACAAAGTCATCCCATACTCATTCGTAACAAAGTTCATGTCTAAATCCCGGGAAACCAGTACCAAATTAGCTGTAAAGGCAGTTGCAATAATGAGCGCATCAGGAGTTTTTATTCTCCGCCCCTTGCTTCTTTGCTCGCTTTGCATGGAAGCGGCTTTTCTTGCGACAGCGGAATCGACATGTATCATATGCCTTGGGGAGAAAAGCCTTTCCGCGATTAAGAACTGATTGTGTTTGACACCGCTCAGTACTTCACATTCCGTAATCGTCGAAAAGAATATTCTCCGTTTTTCTTCTTGGGCTTGTCGTACTAAGTTAATGGCGGCATGATCGTTGTCTAGAATGGCGATGACGATGTTCGAATCGAATAAATATCCGGAGTGGTTTTGGGTCACTTTCCCCAGCTCTCCCGTGACTCCTGAATGTGATCTAATAATTGTTGCGCTTCCCCGGGCTTCAGAATTCCAGCCACACTTAAAATGTCATCTACTGAGTAATCGTCAAAGTCCTCGATGGTTTCTGCTTCAAGATCTATGACAAGCTTCTTGGTGGAAATATTGTTTTCAGATAAAAACTTCCTTAAGTCTTTTGCTATATGAGGATGGAGTTTGCGTACCATTGACATGGAGAACCACTCCTTTATCAAAAAATGTTGCTAAATCGTTTTGCTTTCCGTGATTTCTTCGATCTTTTACTTATAAGCAATTATACCCGATAATGGAATGAATGGATACGGCCGCGGCGCACAGAACGAGCCATTATCGTGTGCCTTTCTTGTACGATTGAGATTGATGGCAGTGACGCTTTAGTCTCATGGGCGGCATGATGTAATAAGATGCCAGCTAACCTCCGCCGCCAAGCCCCTTCCGATACTCCCGGGGCGTCATCCCCGTAAGCTTGCTGAAAATTTTACTGAAATAGCGGCCGTCCTGATAACCGACCATTTCGGCCACCGCCGAGATGGCGTATTGCTCGTTCTGGAGCAGCACTTTGGCGTTCTCGATGCGCACCCGTTCGATGTATTCGGACAAATTTTCGTTGTGTACCTGCTTAAATCTGCGGGACAGGTACTCCCGGCTGAGGAAGAAGCGGCTCGCAATCTCCTGCAGGGACAGCGTTTGGCGATAATTCGTATCGACGAACCCTTTGACGGCATGGATCGCGTTATACTCATGCTGCCGATTAAGCTTCAGCGCTTCGGCGATTCGCACCAGAGCATCCGTCCATTCCCGTCCCCATTCCGACAACGAAATGCTGCCGTCTTTTTCTAACAGAAATAGACGGCGAGGCAGCGGAGGAGGCGGATTGTCGCCGGAGTAGTCCATCTTTTCCAGCAGCCGGTTGTACATCAGCTCGAACTCGTAACGCCAATATTTGAGGTGATCCCAGGTGACGGCCTGAAGCTGTCCGATCGCCTGCATCCAGTTGGACACGGCGGCTTCGATCCGCTGCCGATCTCCGCTGTAGACGGCGACGATCATGCTCTCGCTGTACTCGGCCAGCACGACGCGCTTCTCGGAGGGCGCAGCCGTCTCGATATAAGGGCGAATCCAGCGACCGTCGCCGCTAAAAGATACGGAGCGGGCTGTCTGCAGCGCTTGCGAGAAGCCCGAGGCGATTCGATCGGGGAAACGCTGGACCGCGCTGCAGGCCAAATAAAACCGGACATCAAGCACGCGAAATAGCGCTTCGTTTATCGCTTTGAGCTTGTCTGGCAGAGAGGGAAGCTCGCCCGTGCACAGCAGCACAATTCCGCAGTTCGGGTCGGTATGTTTAAACGCATAGCCATTCTTGGTTGAGCCGAGAATTTCGTTGCAGATGTTGGTCATCAGGAAGTAGAGCAGGTCCGGGTTATGGCCGAACTTCTCCATAATGGCTCGCGGCAGCGGATCGGTCAGCAGCATAACGAGCTGGAATTCGCGGGCGTCCGCCCAGCCGAAGGCCGATTGCAGCTCCTCGGCAACGGTCCGATAATAGCCTTCCTGCGAGACCGCCTTGGTCAGCACCTTATCCCAATAGACGGGTTTGGTCTGATTGATCTCCACGTTTTTCTGAATCGTCAAGCGACGGTTCTCCTCCGCCTGCTGCCAGGAGCTGACGGCATTCCGCAGCGCCTCCAGCAGTTCGCCCCGCTGAATCGGCTTCAGCAAGTAGTCGAGCCCGCCATGCTTCATCGTCTTGCGAATATACATCGAATCATCATAGCCGCTGACCGCGATGCGTTTGGACTCGGGAGCTTCGGTCTCGATCCACTGCAGCAGCCCGATTCCGTCCACGTTCGGCATTTTCATATCGGTAAAAATAATTTCCGGTTTCTCGCTGCGAATCAGCTCCATCGCCGCCGCACCATCGGAAGCCTCCAAAATGCGCGTGATTCCGAATTCGGCCCAGTTGACGAGCAGTCGGATCGAATCTCTTACATCCTGTTCATCGTCGACGATCAGCACCTTCATGCGGATGCGCCCTCCTTTCTGACGGGGATAATCAAGGTGACGGAGAAGCCGGCGGGCTCCAAATTACGGACAAGCAATTGCGACTCCTCTCCGTTGTACAGCCGCAGCCGGGAGACGACATTGATCAGGCCGATGCTTCCGTCCGAATCGCTGCCGGTTTCTCCTAGTCCAATGGTCTCGACAAGCTGTCGCAGGCGTTCCGGCGGAACGCCCAAGCCGTTATCTTCGATGACGATCCGCAGCGCTTCGTCGTCGCTTCGGCAGACTAGCGTAATTTCAAGCGGGCCGCTATTGTTTTCGAAGCCGTGCTTAAAGCAGTTTTCCACCAGCGGCTGCAAAATCATTTTTGGTATTTTGAACGCCAGATTCGCCTCGTCCGTCATCACTTGGAAGCCGAGCCGGTCTTTGAAGCGCTGCTTTTGCAGCTCCAAATAGGCTTCGACGTGCGAAATTTCTTTATACAGCGGGACAACGGATTCTTCGGTGTTCATGTTATAGCGCATCATCGCTCCGAGCGAGGAGGTCAGCTCGTAAATTTTGGGCAGCTGATGATGCAGCGCCACGGAGCCGATCGATTGCAGCGTGTTGTAAATAAAATGCGGATTGATCTGCGCTTGCAGCGCCTTAAGCTGATTGTTTTTGTTGGCCAGCTCCAGCCGCAGCTCGCGCATGATCAGATTGTCGATGGTGTCCACCATATTTTTGATGGTATGGCCGAGCACGCCAACCTCGTCGCTGCGATCCGAACGGATGTCAAGCTTAAGCTTGCCCAGCTTGATCTTCTTTATCGATTCGGTCAGTCGTTTGATCGGAGCGGTCAGCTTGACGGAGACGAACAGAGTAGCCGCGATAGCCACGATCAGAAACGACACCAGTAGAATCATATTGATCCGCAGCACGCGCGAGGCGTTGGAGTACAAGTAATCGTTCGGGATTTGCTTGGCAATCGTCCACACCCGGCCGATCAGCTCGAATTTTTCGTAGATCACAATCCCGTGAAAACGATCATCCTTCCACTCAAAATAGCCCGATTGGAACAAGTTGTAGCGAGCGTGCTGCAGCCAGCCGTGAGGCGGTTTCTGTCCGATCCACTCGGTCTCGGAGGAGTAGACGGTCGTTCCGGTGTCGTCCAGCAAATACAGATGCTCGTTGCCCTTGTCATACAGCATATCGCTCAGATTGCGCAGCCTGTCCAGCTTGAAGTCGATCGAGAGCACCCCGATGCGCTCCTTCAGCGGAGCGCGGTATACCGGACGATGAAGGGTCAGCACCGTGTTGACCGGACTGTAGGGAAACTCCTCCATCCCGTAGTTATGGGAGACATGCGGCGGCTCGAAATAAGGATCGTCTTTATTCAAGGGTTGAACATAGTGGCCCTCGAGGCCCGCCTGGCCGACATCGCGCTTCAGAAAACCGTTAATGAGCAAATAAGATTGATCGGCCAGATCGGAATACAAGTACACTTGCTGAACTTCCTTTGCAGATTGCTCGATGGCGTGCAGGCCAGAGTAAAGGTTCCGTTCGACCATGAAATCGCTGCGTCCCCGATTCAGAATGTTGTACAGACTGCTCGCCTCATGGACGTTCGTATAGACGGACAGGGACAGATTGTTCATCTGATTCAGTTGGCTGATCAGACTAGTCGCGCCCTGGTGTACGATATTGGAATTTTCGCGGATCGCGTCTTCCTTCAGGGAAAGCTTCGTGTAGAAAAAGGAAAGGAAGATGGAGGCGGCGATCGGAACGATGATGGATATCAACAGAAAAACGCTCAGCTTGTACCGGATGCTGCTGCGGATTTTCATAGCGCTTCTCCTGTCTGCGGAATTTGGCTTTCAGTCTAACACCGCCTCTTTTAAAGTTCAAGGCATCTCACAATCTTACACATTTTTGATCAATATCAGTTGTATTTTCGGATTTGAGGCTCTCCTATACTGGAGTTGTACGAAGCGCTTCGGACCCTGAGGTTCGCCGCGAAGTTCAAAATGAAAAGGGAGAGAAAATCACGTGAAAAAGACAGCATCCTTGGTTTTGGCAACGTTGACGGCGGCTGCCGTCCTATTATCGGCTTGTTCGAGCACCAACTCCGACAAGAATGCGGCTGGCAGCGGAGCCGCTTCGTCGAGCCCCGCAGCCGGCTCCGAGAGCCCAGCGGGCGGCAAGGATGAAATTACGCTGTACACGATTCAGTCGACCAAGCCTGGCTTCCAGGAGTGGCTGAAGGAAGCGGAGGAGCAAAGCGGCGTCAAGATCAACTGGGTAGCCGCCCCGACCGATTCGGATACGCGTCAGCAGAAAGTATCGACCATCCTGTCGTCGGGCGACAGCTCGGTAGATATTTTGGAGATCAACGACGAGATGGCGACTTCCTTCAAAAATGCCAATTGGCTGGAACCGCTGCAAAATACGGTGTTGACCGAGGACGTCTACAGCCAGCTTCCGAAAGGCTACATGGAGGATATGCTGACCTCGTCCAAGGGCGATGTGATCGGCGTACCGAGCTATTCCGGATACCTCGGCCTGTGGGTAGACCAGAAGAAGCTGGATGAAGCGGGGATGACCTCGATCGAGAACGAAGAGGACTTCGTCAAGTTTCTGAAAGCCGCTACGAAGGACGGACAATTCGGCTACGGCGGTTCTTGGGAAAAAACGTACGTGTTTAACGAAATCGCGACTTTCGTGAACCTGTTCGGCGGAGACTACTTCGACTGGACGAACGAAGGCAGCCGCAAAGCCGTTCAGTTCATGTACGATATGGCCAACACGTGGAAAGTAACGCCGGTCGATCAGATCGCCGACAAGTACGAGCAGATGAACCAGAAGTTCATCGACGGCAAATACGGGATGGTATTCATGTGGGGCACCGGCACGGACTATCAGCAAGCGGGCCGCTACGGCAAAGACCAGATCCATATGATCAATATGCCGCAATTCGCCAAGCGCAGCATTTTCACCGATTCGTGGAGCTTTGTGCTGAACTCGTCCTCCAAAAACAAGGAAGCGGCGACCAAGTTCCTGAAATACGCAGCGAGCGTAGACGGCGAATTGAACGGCTGGAAATACTTCGGCAAATATCCGGCAAGAGCCGATGCCGCAGCCAACGAAGCGGTGTCCGGCGATATCAAGGAAGTGTACACGCAGATTCAACAGACAAGCGAAGTTCGCGGCCGTCCGATGCTTCCGCAGACGATGGAGTTCATCTCCGAGATGGGCACGCTGTTCCAGAACTACGTTCAGGACAAAATTACGCTGGATGAATTCTGCGCGAAGGCTCAGGAAGCCGTCGAAAGATACCAATAAGGCAGGCTCGAAAGGCGCGGTTCAGCAAGTAAGCCGGACGAAGGATGATCGCTGCCAAACGGCTGGATCATCCTCGGCCGGTTGGCGGGCCGGCGCTCGCTTCGATACTCCATTAAGGAAAGGCGCTTTGCCATGTACTTGAGCAGAAAATATTTGACCCTGGCTTGGGTCCTTGTCCTTCCGGCGCTGCTGATCCGATTGTTCACCACCATCTATCCGATTATCGAGACGTTCCGGGTCAGCTTTTACGACATTAAGCTGCTTCGGGGGCTGCACGAATTCGTCGGCTTCCGCAATTATATCGATATGTTTCGCGATTCCAAGATGCTGACTTCGATTGAATTTACGGTTATTTTCGTCGTCGGGTCGATGATCGGGCATCTTGTATTGGGCATTGCGTTAGCGCTTATTTTGAACATGAAGATCAAAGCCCAGAAGGCGCTGCGCACAATCGTGCTGCTGCCTTGGGCAATGCCGATGGTCGTCATTGCCATGGCTTCGAAATGGGCGTTCAACAACGAATACGGCTTGATCAACGATTTCGTACGCTGGTTTAACCCGTCGTTCAGCATGGACTGGCTCATTCATACGAATACGGCTCGCTATGCCGTCATTGCCGTCGACCTGTGGAAGGACTTGCCGTTCTTCGCCATTCTCATTCTCGCCGGCTTGCAATTTATTTCTTCGGACATGTACGAAGCGGCCAAAATCGATGGAGCAGGGCCGATCCGGTCCTTCTTCCGCATCACTTTACCGCTGCTTTCAAAAAATATATGGGTACTCAGCATCTTCTTCACGATGTGGAGAATCACTTCCTTCGACGTCGTTTATGCGATGACGAGCGGCGGACCCGGAGAGAGTACCGCGCTCATTGCTTATCGGATTACGACGGAGGCGTTCACGAACCTGAATACGGGCTATGCGGCTTCGATCGCCGTCGTTCTCTTTATCGTGATGGCTCTGCTCAGCGGTCTCAGCATGAAGGCAGCCAAACGCGTCGATTATTAAGGAGCGAACGAATATGGTTTCCAAGTTTTCACGTCCATTGATTCTCCGTGGATTCCAGTGGTTGCTGGCAGCCGTTGTGGCGTTTCTCATTCTGTTTCCGTTATGGTGGATTTTTATTTCCTCCATTACGCCGGCGGGGGAGCTGTTCTCCAAGCCGATCCGTTACTGGCCGCTTCATCCGACGCTGGACAGCTACAAGTATTTGATCGACAACGTAGGTCTGATGAAGAAAATCGGCAGTACGGCGATCATTGTCGGCGTTTCGATACTCGTCGGGATGATAATCTCCGTCATGGCGGCTTTCAGCTTTGCTCGCTTTAAGAGCAGGTGGTTAACGCTTGCGGCGGCGTTCCTGCTGGCCTCTATGCTTATTCCCGACATCGTCACCGCGCGTCCGCTGTACGACTTCCTGCGTTACGTGCATCTGTACGACACGTATACCGGGCTTATTGTTTTGTATATTAGCGGCATTTTGCCGTTTACGATTCTGATTCTGCAAAACTACCTCAGAGATATTCCGGTTTCCATCGAGGAAGCGGCTTCGATCGACGGCTGCAGCTTTTTCCAGTCGCTGATCTACGTAACGCTGCCGCTGCTGCGTCCGGCGCTTGCGACCGTATGTATCGTGAACTTCATTACATGTCTGAACAACTTCTTTACTCCGCTGTTCTATTCCAACGGCATCTCGGTGCTGTCGACGGCGATTACGCAATTGCCGTTGCGGGACAATATGTACGCCGTACCGTGGGATCTCGTCAGCGCGATGGGCTGGATTATCATTTTGCCGATTATTATCTTTGTCGCCGTATTCCAGAAGCAAATTATGGAGGGCATCATGGCGGGCGGCGTTAAAGGCTAAATAAAAGGAGACTACCCTACTATGATCAACAATCCATTCATGGGCGGCCTGACTGCGCTGCCCCTCTTGAAAAGCGGCAGAAGCCGGGCCATCAATGCCGAAAATCCATATGGGGAAAAGGGCAAGGGCGGCACAGCCGCCAGTCCTCTCGGACCTTCCCGCAAAGGCTCGCCTTGTCTGCGCGATGTAGCGCCGGGCGCAACCGTCACTTTGGCGGAGATGGAGGGCCCGGGGATCATCGAGCATATCTGGATCACGGTCACCGATCGGACGGAGCAGGACACTTACGTTCTCCGCGATTTGGTGCTGCGGATGTATTGGGACGACGAGACGGAGCCTTCCGTGGAAAGCCCGCTCGGGGACTTCTTCTGCAACGGCTTCGCCAGAGGCTGTACGGTCAACTCGATTCCGATCGTCGTGAATCCGACGCGCGGCTTCAACTGCTACTTCCCGATGCCGTTCCGCAAAAAAGCGAAAATTACGATCGAGAATCAGCACGAGTCCGCGATTCCGGCGTTTTTTTACCAGGTGGATTACTGCCTGCATGACGAGCTCCCGGAAAATACGGCGTATTTCCACGCCCAATGGAAGCGTCAGCGGCTCACCAACAAGCAGGAGGACTATGTCATCCTCGACAATGTGAAGGGCAGAGGCCAGTATGTCGGAACTTATATGGCGCTGACGACGCTGGAGCGGCACTGGTGGGGCGAAGGGGAAGTCAAAATGTTCATCGACGGCGATGACGAGTACCCGACGATTTGCGGCACCGGCACCGAGGATTACTTCGGCGGCGCATGGAGCTTCGCTACGCAGCAGGACGGCAAAACGGTAGAAAACACCTACTGCACGCCGTACATGGGTTACCCGTACTACTCGAACCACGACGATGTCGTGCATAATCTGTATCACAACGACGACGTTCCGCCGATGCGCGGCTTCTATCGTTGGCATATTCTCGATCCGATCCGTTTTGACGAGGATATTAAGGTTACGGTTCAGCAGATCGGCGTGTACAAGAAGGGACTGTTTGAAAGACAGGACGACGTCGCAACGGTCGCTTACTGGTATCAGAGCGAGCCGCATCAAGCGTTCGCGCCTTTGATGTGCAAGGAAGAGCGTTGGCCGCGATAATAGGCGCTGGGAGGAAAGGCAATAAAACGGTAACGCAATAAATAGGAAGCAAGGGGCAGACCGCTGTTGCAGCGGTTTGCTCCTTATTGCCGGTGTGTGGGACTTGGCGCTGAGCGGAGCAGAATGATTTACGGGATGCAACGTGTATAATGTAGGTACGAAAAAAATGAAGGCACGGAAAACGGGAAAGAGGGGGCGGCAGACACAGATGCGGATGCGCGGCTTGGGAATTTGGACGGTTGTTCTGCTGTTGCTCGCTTTGTCTGCGTGCGGCTTCGGCAGAAGCGAGGGGCATACTCATTTCGGAGACGGCGCCGGAGCCGACCAGGAAAATCGGACGGGGACCGTAATCAAGCTCTACAATTTCAAGGTGGAAATGTCCGAGCAGCTTGATGCGCTCGTTAAGCAGTACGCGCTGGAAACCGGCGTAAATATAGAAGTCGAGACGTGCGGAGGCGGCTGCGATTACGGGGCCGGGCTGAAGACGAAGTTCAACTCCGGCGACCGACCGGATATTTTCTTCGTGGCGGGCCATTCCGATCTCAATCTTTTTCAGGAGCATTTGGAAGACCTGACGGACCAGCCGTGGGTGGACAATATGCTGGAGCTGACGAAGCCGGCGATTACGAAGAACGGCGCGATCTACGGGATGCCGCTCGTAATCGAGGGGTGGGGATTCGTCTACAATAAAGACTTGTTTAAGCGGGCCGGTATTACGAAGCTTCCGGTGACGCTGACAGAGCTTCGCGAGACGGCGGTAAGGCTTAGGGCTGCGGGCATTCAACCGTTCGAGAACGGATATGCGGAGCGGTGGGTCGTCGGCAATCATTTGGTGAACGTTGCGTTTGCGCTGCAGCCGGATCCGATTGCCTACGTGGAGGAGGTGAGATCGGGGCGGGAGAAGCTGACCGCTAACCCCGTGCTGCGCAAATGGACCGACTTGATCGACCTGACCGTGGAATACGGCCAGCCCAACCCGCTGCAGACGGACTATACGTCGCAGGTCGCCAACTTTGCGCACGGCAAGGCGGCGATGATGCAGCAGGGCGTATGGGTGCAGGGAATGATGGACAAGCTCAATCCCGGCATGGACATCGGCTTGCTGCCGATGCCGATTAACGACGACCGCGAGGCGATGGACAAGCTTCAGGTCGGCGTGCCGAACTATTGGGTCGTCAGCCGCAGCTCCAAGGTGAAGCGTGAGGCGAAAGCTTTTCTGAACTGGCTGGTCGTTTCCGCCGAAGGCCGGAAGTTTTTCGCCGATGTCAAATTCATCCCCCCGTTCAAGAGCATCCCCTTCAACAAGGAGCAGATCGGACCGCTAGCCGCGGATGTCGAAAGCTATATCGAGCAGGGCAAAACGCTGCCCTGGATGTGGCAGCGTTATCCCGGCTACGAGGCCAACACCTACCAGATGGCGGTCCACGTTCAGTCTTACATCGGCAAGCGGATCGGGCAGGAACAGCTTTTCCAGGACCTGCAGAGCACTTGGGACGACTTCTCGTCGGAGTGAGATTCTTCAAGCCGGATAGGCGCATGTCGAGCGACTCCTATCGATAGGAAGCAATCGGCAAGATTGAAGATGGGAAGTCGATGAAGTAAAGCTGGATCAATCCAGCTCCTTCGTTCATTTAGTAGGTTTTGCGAGCCTTCTCTTGTAAAACGTAGAGCGCAAATACGACGTAGCATAGCCCCCAGGCGACCGATCCCAGATCGGAGACGGACGGAATGAAATAGATGCCCGGGTATACGATGAACAGGATCAGACTCCAGATCGGATAGACGCGCGCGCGTATAGCGGTCGCGGCGAATACGATTTGACCGACAAGCGTCAGGGCGGAGTTGACGGGCAGCAGGGTCGAAATGTAGTCGTGGTCCTCCGGCAACAAGCCGAGCATGTTGTTCCAGACGAGCGCCGCCGTCAACGCGCTGGAAACGGAAAGGATTAGAACCGAGATCAACCCGAGAATGCTGCTTCTCGGCGCCTGATAAAGGTAGACTCCGATGATGCCGATGCCCATCAGCACGCAAGCGGCGAAGCCGCTGATCAGCTCCGGCATGCTGTCGGAGCCCCAAATATAGGCGGACGGCATCATGCAGATTCGCGCGATTCCTCCGAGCAACGCGATGATGGCCAATCCTTTAATCGCCTGTTTTACATCCATGAAACATAGCCTCCTCAATGAGATGCGATAGTGTCGTCGCTCTGTCCCCCCAACAGCGGAAATTCTTCACCTATCGTAGGTCTTATTTCCCTGGTCGACCAGTTACGAGTTGTCACATTCTTCGTCATGACTGTCACGATTGTACTCGCCCCCCTATACGATTCGAACGGGGTTTGCTACACTCTAATCAAGTTTGAAGAGGATGGTAAAGGGCAGAGGGTGGGGTAATTTGATTTCCATCATCATCGTGGATGATCAGAGGCTGCTTCGGGAAGGTCTGCATACGATTCTTCAATCCGAAGAGGGATTGGAGATCGCGGCGATGTGCGCCAGCGGGAAGGAGGCTTTGCAAGCGGTACAAGAGCACAGACCGAACGTCGTGCTCATGGACATCAAGATGTCCGGAATGGACGGCATCGACGCCATGAAACGGATCAAGCGGGAGTACCCCGAGACGATCGTGCTGATGCTGACGACGTTCGCGGAGGATCGTTTTATCGTTGACGCCATGGCGGGCGGCGCCGACGGATTTCTGCTCAAGGATATGTCTTCGAGAATCATCGTGCAGACGATACGCGACGCGATGAACGGGGAAGTGATTTTGCCGGCCCCGATCGCTTCGAAGCTTGCCGCGAAGCTGTCCGCGTTGTCCGATACAAGGGTCGATGCCTTCGACGAGAACAAGCTGAGGGAAAGCGGCTACAGCTTCACGGCGCGCGAGCGGAAAATCATGGAGCTCATGATCGAAGGCTATACGAATCGGCAAATCTCGTCTTCTCTGTTCATGGGGGAAGGGACGGTTCGGAACTATATTAGCGTCATTTACAATAAAATCGGCACGAACGACAGGCAAGCCTCGATTTCCATTCTGAAAGAGTTTCTTCTGGAAGACGCTTATTAGACCCGAATTCGGGAACAAATGCTCTTCAGCCGCTTTCGATGCAAAGCGGCTTTTTTGCGTGTTCGCAAGTCTTCCGGGCTTCCGGCGCATGACAATATCAGTGACAGTCTGTAACTATCGGGAGAACAACCTGTCTCTTAGAATGAGATTGTCGCAAATTGGAAAGGAGAAATGCGCATGGGTACGAGTATAAAAGCAAAGGGTCCTTCGAAAATGGCGCTGCTGCTGACGACGTCGCTGCTGTTCGTTCAGCTTGCTGTTCCTGGCGAGCGAACTTTCGGTTCGGAAGTCTCCAGGCTGAACGTGTTCGACGATCGGCTGGAGGAATCGTTTCACAACAACAGTTGGGCAGGCGTCAGCCTGGAAGAGACGGGGACGGTCTATGAAGGAAACCGTTCGATCCGGTTCGAAGCGAACGAAGGACAAGCCGTATATCTGTACAAGGACCGCATCATGAACGCGGGCGAGTACGACAGCTTCAGCTTCTGGCTGCGCGGCAGCGGACAAGGAGGCCAGTCATTCAAGCTGGTGTTCACGCTGGGAGGACAGGCGCTTGCGGAGCTGGATTCCGCCGATCTGCTGCCTGACGGCATTCCGGCGAACGAATGGGTCCAAGTCACCGTCCCGCTTGGCGATGCCGGGGTACAAGGGTGGATGGATGGCATCCTGATTTGGGGAGCGGGACAGCAAGGACCGCTGTTCTTGGACAATATCTCGTTTACCGGACAAGGCGGAGGCCGGGAGCCTGGCGGAAATCCGGGCGAGGAGCCCGGTGGAGAGCCTGGCGGTGAAAATCCGGGAGAAGAACCGGGCGATCCGATCGAGCCGGTTGAAGGATTTTATCTGTACGACGACATGCTGGCGGATTCGGTAAAGAACTACAGCTGGGGACAGGTCAACCTGACGGACAGCTCGGTAAAGCGGACGGGCTCCCGCTCGATTCGCTTTACGCCGAACGGAGACGGAGCGTTGTACCTGTACAGCACTCAACTGTTGACGGTGAATGAGTACGATAAGCTGAGACTGTGGGTGAACGGAGGTTCCGAAGGCGGGCAGAAAGTACAACTCGCGCTGACCGCGGGAGGCGCAACGGCGTTCGAGCGTCCGCTGGAGCACTGGCTGCCGGAAGGCGTTCCCGCAGGGGAATGGGCGCTGATGGAGCTGAACCTTGCCGAATTGGGGCTGGAGCACCGTCTGTTCGACGGCATTCGCTTGACCGGCCTGGAGCCGGGTAAGCAAGCGCCGCTCTATCTGGACGACATCGCGATCACCTCCCGGCAAGCGGCGCAAGCCGCCGTGCTTGAGCTGAGAATCGATCAGCCGCGTCTGGTGATGCTGCCGGGAGAACGTCGTCAGATTCAGGCGGAGACGCTCCTGCAATCCGGTGACACGGCCATCGTGACAGGCGACACGCAATGGACGATTGACCGGCCGGAGCTTCTGTCCGTCGAAGGCGGCGAACTCGTTGCGCTGCAGCCGGGCATAGCGAAGGTTACGGCAACCCACAAAAATTTTACGACCGACGGGTTCGTGCAAATTACGGAAGTTCAGGCAGAGTCGGTGTATGAAGAATCGCTGGCTTCAGGCTTCCACAACTACAGCTGGCATGAAAAGGACTTCGCCAATACGGAGCAGGCCAGAAGCGGCAGCCGCTCGATCAAGTTCGAGCCGGACGGCTGGGACGGCGTATGGGTTTCCGGCGAGTCCAAGAAGTCCGTGGAGGATTATTACGGTATCCGGTTCTGGCTCCACGGGGGCAGCACCGGCGGTCAGGAGCTGTTGTTCCATTTTTACAACGGCAATCAGTCGCTTGGCTCGATCGATCTGAACGAGCTGTTCCCGAATGGATCTCTGCCTGCCGGTCAATGGACGGAAGTAACGGTCGGCATGGCCGATCTTGGCCTGGATCTCGGATTTTTCGACGGTTTTATCGTACAGGCTGCAACGGAGGACAATCAGGAAGCGATCTATATCGACGATATCGCGTTCCTGTCGAATCCGAATGCAGGGCAGCTGCCTGAGCCGGAGCTCCCGCTCGTCACTGTAACCGTCGATCAGTCCTCGGAACGGAAGCCGATTAGCAATGATATTTACGGCATTAACTATGACGAAGGCCATCCGACGACTTCCACTCTGCCTTTTACAGTAGAACGTTGGGGAGGCAATCAGACGACTCGCTACAATTGGCAGTTGAATGCGGCGAATCGCGCCAGCGACTGGTTCTTCATCAACTACCCTTACGATGATCAGGATTGGGAGCCTTCGCAGGGCTCGCTGTCGGATCGGTTTATCGATCGCGTGCTCGGGAGGGGTAACCAGCCGCTGATGACGATCCCGACGATCGGCTGGACGCCGAAGGATCGCACGGTCAGCTACGGCTTCTCGCAGCAGAAATACGGAAACCAACAAGAAGGCGCATGGGAGCTGCCGGATGCCGGGAACGGAGTGTTCAGGGACGGAACGTTAGTGACGAACAACGATCCTTCCGATACCTCGGTTCGCGTCGGAACGGAGTTTGCTGCCGACTGGGTTCGCGATATGGCGGCAAAATCGAACGACAAAGTCCGACTGTACGCGCTGGACAATGAGCCGGACCTGTGGCATGTGACGCATCGCGACGTCCATCCCGAGGCTCCAACCTATGACGAGCTGTGGAATAAAACGGTGGAGTACGGAACGGCGATTAAGCAAGCCGACCCCGATGCTCAGCTGTTGGGCCCTGTTTCGTGGGGATGGTGCGGTTACTTCTATTCCCCGGCCGATTGGTGCGCCGACGGTCCGGATCGCCAAGCGCACGGCGGAACGCCTTTCCTGGAATGGTACTTGCAGCAGGCGAACCGTCATGAGCAAGAGACCGGCGTGAAGCTGATCGATTATTTGACGATTCACTATTACTCTCAGGAGGGCGGGGTTCCGTCCGAAAATGAAAGTCCGCAAGTCTCGAAACGCCGCTTCCAGGCGCTCAAGGCGCTGTACGACGATCAGTTCGTCGATCAATCCTGGATTCAGGAGCCGATCCGGCTCATTCCGCGCATGAAGGAAATCATCGAGCGCAATCGGCCCGGACTGAAGCTGGCGATTACGGAGTACAACTTCGGCAACGGCTTCGGCGTTACGGCAGGTCTGGCGCAAGCGGAAGCGCTCGCGATCTTCGGCAAGGAGGGCGTCGATCTGGCGACTCGCTTCGGTAACTTCCAGGCGGACACGCCGATCGAGGATGCGTTTAAGCTGTATCTGGATTACGACGGTCAAAGCTCCAAAATCGAAGGAAGCAGCGTTAGTACCGTTTCGTCCCGCTTTGATGCGATCGGCGCTTATACGATCGAAGGGAATGACGGCAAGACCTACGTGCTGCTGTTCAACAAGGACACGTTAAGCCGGGATGTTCAGTTGGAACTGGGCGAAGGCTTTGACGCTGCGGAGGTTTATACCTTCGATGCGATTCGTCGCCTGGCCAAAACCGGAGACCTCGCGGGAAGCGAGACCGGCTCCGTGTCGCTGAAGCTGCCGAAACGTTCGGCGACGCTTCTTGTCGTGGATCCTTCGAACTAAATCTCGGCAAGGTTAAGGAGGAAAAGTATAAATGGAGTTGAAGCAACGGCATAAGAGCAGCCTGTTTCGCTTGATCGCTCTTGCGATGGCTGTCTGCCTGCTAGGCTCCGCGTTTCTGGAGAGAGCCGCCTCGGCGGCTTTTTCTCCTGCGGACATTCGCGGAGCTTGGCCGGAGCGGAATTTGCCGGAATGGATGAACAAGGGCTGGTTAACCGGATATCCGGACGGAACGATGCAGCCCGATCGTAAAATTACTCGCGAAGAAGTATCGATTGTGGTGGCGAAAGCGTTCGGCCTGAAGCTAAGCCCGGAACAAACGGCCGTCTTCAAAGATGCGGCATCGATCTCGAACGTCGGCGGCGCTCCGTTTCCATCTCCGGAAACCAGAGGTGGAGGAGGCGGAGGGAACCAGGATACGACGCCTCCAGCCGCTCCTGTGGTGGAGGGCGTTCAGGATCAAGGGATCTATGCGTGGCCGGTGACTCCGAATTGGAGCGATGCTTCCGGCACGACCAGTACGGCCACCTTGATCAAGGAAGGTTCCGATAAAGTCAGCTATACGAAAAATACCGAGATCGCCGAAGAAGGCAGCTATATCCTGAGCGTTACGGCGAGGAAAAATTCAAACGGCATGAGGGCTGCGACGACGATTCGTTTTACGATCGATTCCGCCGCCGCGGTTCCGGCGGTGATAGAGGGCGTGGAGGAGGGGAGAGCGTATTCTTCCACAATCGTCGCCTGGACGGATGCACCCGGCATGAGCAGCACCGCCACGCTGGCCAAAGACGGAGGAGAAGACGCTCCGTTCGATAGCGGAACCGTGATCGACGAGGATGGCCAATACGTTCTGACAGTCACGACGAGGAAGGTTGCGAACGGTCTGACTGTACAGCAGCAGATCCTGTTCACGATCGACTCTGCGTCTCCTCATCTGATGGGCTTCTCAGATAACGCGATCCTGTTTGGCCCGGCTGAGATTGCCTGGGCGCCTAGAGCGGGAACGCAGATCCAGTCGATCACTCTGAATCGCAGGAACACTAATACGACTATACTGAACGTTTCCAGCCCAAAGACCATTGATGTAGCAGGGGAATATGTGATCAAATTTACAGTGAATGATGATGGCCAAGAAAGGAGATACGCCTATCAATTCATCGTTGCCGAGATCCTCGGTGTAGAAGAAGGAGGCGTATACTCAGGAGGCTTATACTCAAGGGTGTCAGCCAGTTGGTTTGAGCCCAAAATTTTTGGCGAGGTCGAAGCGCTGCTGACGAAAGACGGCGGTTCTCCAAGACCGTACGTAAAGGGAGAAACGATTAACGAACTGGGCGAATACGTCCTGACCGCAACCTGGCGGATCGGCACTGCCAGTTCGGAATCGAAGTCGATTCGATTCACCGTTGTTTCCCCACCTCCTGCTCCGGATCTGTCAGGCGTATCCGATAACGCTATCCTATTTGACACAGCTGAGATTGCCTGGACGCCCGGCGAGGGAACACGGATCCACTCGGCTACTCTGGATCACAGGAACACTAATACGACTATACTGAACCTGTCCAGCCCAAGGACCATTCATGCAGTAGGGGAATATGTGCTCAAATTTAGAGTGATCCAAGACGGGTTGACTGGCGAGCACCGGTATCCATTCATGCTTGTCGCGATCCGCGGCGTAGAGGAAGGGGGCGTATACGCAACCGCGACGCCTGAGTGGTATGAGCCGAAATATTTTGGCGAAGTCGAAGCAGCACTGGCGAAAGATGGCGGTTCTCCAAGACCGTACTCTAAGGGAGAAACGATTAACGAACCTGGAGAGTACGTCCTGACCGTAACCTGGCGCACCGACTCAGGCAATTCAGAATCGAAGTCGATCCGTTTCATGATCGAAGGGGAAGGCCCCGTGGCTCCGACGGTCGAATTACCCGGTGAACCGAATGTCAGTTACTACTTCAGCGTCACGCCTGCTTGGACCGATGCTGAGGGTACGACAAGTACAGCAACGATAAGCAAGGATGGAGCTTCTCCCGTCGAGTATAATAAAGGAACGCTGATCGATGAGGATGGCGAATACGTCCTGGTTGTGACCACGACGAAAACATCGAACGGCTTAACGGCAGAGGCGACGATTACCTTTACGATCGATAACCGCCCTGTATAAGCAAAGCTCATAGAACGGCTGTCCGCCCGTCGATCAAGACGGAGGGCAGCCGTTTCTTTCGTCCGCTAACTCTGCGGTTGCCTAATCCGTCCATGTGCTAGCGGTCAGCGGGACCGTTAGACGTGCCGATTCGGAGGAGGGGCGGGATTTAGCGGTCTGGGGGACCGTTAGACGTGCCGATTCGGAGGATGGTCGGGATTTAACGGTCTGGGGGACCGTTAGACGTGCCGATTCGGAGGATGGTCGGGATTTAACGGTCTGCGAGGCCGTTAGACGTGCCGATTCGGAGGAGGGGCGGGATTTAACGGTCTGCGAGGCCGTTAGACGTGCCGATTCGGAGGATGGTCGGGATTTAACGGTCTGCGAGGCCGTTAGGCGTGCCGATTCTGCGAGGCGAGGCCGACCATCCAAGCTATGAAAAAAGGGATCGTCCCAGAGGGCGGCGTAATCGCTGCCTCTGAGACGATCCCTTTCGTTTTACTTGGCGGCTGCTCCGCTAGGAGGTCCGTTCTTGACGACCGGCTTCTGGATGGCCTTCTCCGCTTGTTCGAAGTAGTAAGCGGCGCCGATCTGGAAGCCGAGCCCGAAGCCTACGACGTCGCCGGCTCCTTCTACCGCTTTGCCCGATTTCAAAATGTGGAACTGTTTGGCCAGCTTATCCTCATCGAAATCCGTTATCTTCAGCTTAAGCGAGCCGATGCTGTATTCGAGCTTGGGGAGATCCTTGTTGCTCATAAAACCGCTCAGCACTTCACCCAAGCCGTACGTGTACGCTTTGGCGGCTTTGATGATTTGTTCGTAATCGTCGAGCATTAACGAGAAGGAGCTGACGTTCCACACCGACGAGCTGACGCCGATAAACGCGCCGGCCATGAAAGCCATATAATCGTCGCCCGTCGGAGAAACGGGCTCTAACGCCATCAGATACTCCGCAAAGCTGCCGTGCTCGCCCGTATCGGTGACGGAGATCGTCTCATAGGTGTCCGGGTCGACCTCCAGCCAGGCCCAGCGGCTTTCGCCCTGAATGATCGCAGGCCGATTAGGAATCAGCATGGCCGCGGAGGAGGCTTTGGCCCGTTCGATGAGCGCATCCGGAAAACCGTGTTCCTCCATATACTTCAAATCCTCTTTCCGGTTGTTCCCGAGGCTCAGGAACAGCGACGTATTTTCCGGGCTGTTCTGCCAGACGTCCATGAAATCCGTTTTGTCGCCCGGCAGCGCCGCGCCTTCAAGCCGGGAAGCGAATAAGCCGCTCATGATTTGAAAGCCATGGACGGCTTCCTCCGAGCCCCGGTGGGTCCGGTTGGCGATCTGCTGCAGGTCGACACTGGTTCTGAGCTTCGATTGCGCCCGGTCGTTGCGGACGGTGACGAAAATCACCCGTTCCTTGTCGACGCGTCCCGCGGTAACGTCCAGAACTTCCGCAAGCTCGTTTTCGTAGGCGGTTTGATTGGCAACGATCCGGTACAGAATGTTCCGGGTGTACCAGACAAGCGCGGAGTGGTCATCCGGCTTCGCCGTCGTCTTGTGGACTCGGCCCGCTGCCTGCTGAAGCGCTTCGGCCGCCTCGGCGGACAGATCGGGGAGATTAACGGCAACCGTATGGAAAATGTCTGCGATCTCTTCTCCGTCCTTGAGCTGTGTTTCGTGTATGAGCTTCTTCTTCGGCAGTTGAACCTCGATGCGCACGCCGACGATTTTCTGTTCATTCGTGTCGATCAGACGATTGCCGACGATCTGCAGCGTCTGGTTTTCCAGCACGGCCGTGTACTTGCCGCCGGAACCGCCCGCGCGGATATCGATCGGCTCACGGCTCAACTGCTCGAGGTCCAGCGCGGCATCCAGAACGCGAACTTCCTCGATGAACGGCCCTTCGTCGCTGCCCCCACCGCCGAGCGCGCCTCCGATGTCTCCGGCGATGCCGCCCACTCCCCGGTCTTCTTTCGCTTCGGCCTTGAAATAGACGCTGATCGTGCTTTGCGCGGACGTCATGCGTTTGCTTTCCTGACCGCCGGGGAAGAAGGCCAGACCGCCCAGCTCCGATAAGTCCTTCATGAACGGCACGACGAAGATTTTGGTCTCTCCCTGTTCGTCAGAGTAGGACCATGCGGGTAGATGCTTCAGATTTACCGCATCTACGGAGCCCATCTCCGCAAGCGCCTGCCTTCCCCGATCGGTGACCTGCACCACTCTAAGCGCCGGACTGTAGCCGAGCTTGGCGAGCAGACCGCCGGTCAGGTTGGCCAAGTCGCCTTCCGTTCCCCAGCCTTGAGCCAGCACGGCTTCCGGAGCGTTGCGGTAGATCGAATACAAGTCCGTGGAAGGCAGCCATCTGAGTCCCTCCACCAATACCTGGAAGTCGGCCCGCGTCTTGACCGCTTCCAGCTGCAGCATGCCGTGGACGATGGGCAGAGGAGCCGGAACGCCTTCCTTGCGGCCTTGACCGGCGTCAAAGTCGACTGTCTGCACGGCATTGGCCGACGCTTTGGCGGCTTCAAGCGAACGGTGGCGGCTGATCGCTTCCGCCAGCGCAGCAGAGAGCTGAACGTCGAACTTGTCGTCCAGAGGCGGCTCCACCCGTTTGACGAGCAGATCTTTTTCCGAATAGACTTCGTTCCCGACGGGAAGGTTCAGACCGACGAAAAGGTCGGATTGCAGCGTCCAGTTCAGATCCGTCTGATGGCTAGGGATCGAGAACACGAGCAGCCCGCGCCGCGAGGAGCCGTCGAATACGGCCCAATCCTTGCCGACGCCAAGCAGCAGCCCGTCGGTGATCGGGTCCGCTTGCAGGTTCGCAACCTCGCGATCTGCCGGGGCGTGAACCGGCGCAAGCTTAAACGTCTCGCAGAAGCCGGAAGACCCGAAGCCGTCGGACTCGTCGGTCACCGTCACGTCGGCGATGACGAAGTTGCCGCTGCCGGACTCCATGTCGCGAATGCGAGACAGAGAGTTGACGGTTAGCGATACCCCTTTGCCCGGGATCGCCGCAGCGCCGCCTTCGCTCGATGTCCCCGCCGAGCCGTTTTCACCCCAATTGCCTGTGGAACCGCCGCTTACCGGAAGCACCGTCGCGCCCCCGAAGAGATCGACGTACAGCTCCATCGGCATTGTTCCCAGCGCATTCGGAGTCTGGAAGGCCAGGCGGGCTTTGTTGGAGGACCCGGGGCCGAACATGACGGGCCGCAGCAAGCCGTGAGGCAGCAGAGCGGTGGCCGTATGAACGGGAATCAGGAAAGGCCCCTTGGCGGTCTTGACGTTCAGATAAAACCGCTCCTGCGGGTTCAGCTTCAGATCGGCCTGAACGAGAGATTTCAATTGGGCTTCCACGATTTTGAACATGCTCGTTTTGCGGGTCAGTGCCACCTTCTCGATATGGTCCGTTTCACCGACTGCCGTTAGGATCAGCTCGAACGTATCCGAAAGCTTGCCCGCGGCGCTTGTCGGCATGCCGGCTAGCACGTCGGGGTCCTCCTTCGGAAGGGGGCCTGCCAAGGCAAGCGACATATGGCCGTGTTCGATATCGTAGTAGTGGACGGAAGCCTGTTCCATCTTCTCGTCGGGGACGATGAACACCAGCATTCCCCTAACCGTCTCGCCCTTCCTGACCGTGACGTCTCCTTGTCCGGGAGGCGCCAGCGGCTGCTCAGTCAGCCAGGTCGCCGTCGAAGCCGGATAGGTGCCCGCCCCGTTGACGTTCATGAAGAAATGCGAGGCGAAGTCCGGAATCAAGTAGGCGGCTCCGTCCGGATGAACGTTTGTCAGCTCCATCTCGATAGCCGCAAAGCTGCGATTGGTCGGCGCGTCTACGCCTTTCAGCTTTTTGAGGAAGAGAAGCTCTCGGGCCGTCCATTCGACTGCCTTGTTTTTCCCTTGGCTGTTGAGCGGAAGACGCTTGTAGATTTTGACCTCCTCGCTTGGCAGATCGCGTCCGTAGACGAGCGCAGCCGTCGCTTGCTCGTATTGCGCGACCTTCTTGCCCGTCTCGAAGCCGATGGTCTGGAATTCGACCTTGTCGCCTGCGTCGAGCAGCACAGGGAAATCGACCAATTGATCGTCTGAATAAATGCGGGCGAGACCGTCATCGGATTCGTTGCGGACGGCGAGCGTCAGCGGAATCTGCTCGGAAGGACGCTTCTGGACTTCGGCAAGCGCATCTTGGAACGCTTGGGCCAATACAGCCGGATCTTCCGAGATCACGTACTTGCCTCCCGATTTCTCCGCCGCCCATTTGAACGCTTCCTCGCTGTCGCTCGTTCCGAGACCTACCCACAGCACTTGGATGCCTTCCTCTTTGATCCCGTTAAGCATTTCTCCGAAAAAGGCCTTTTTATCCTCTTCGACATCAAGCGCTGCATCGGTGACATAGACGATGACGCGCTTTTCGGAAGGGATTTGCTTTAACGAGTAGTACGTCATGTAGACGGAATTCAAAATGTCGGTTCCCCCGACCGCCTTCAGATTGCCCAGCGCCTGCAGCAGCTCGGATTTGCGAGAGGTGAACACCTGATCGAACTTCAGCTCCGTGGAGAAGCTGAGCAGCTGCATCAGGCTATTGTCCGGAAGCTGGCCGATGAAGTCATGGAACAGATGCTTGACCTTGTCGATGCGATAATCGCCGTTGCCCGAAGCGGGATCGACGTCCATCGAGCCGCTTACGTCCAGCGTCATGGCGATGACCGGAACGTCGGACGGAGATTGCTCCTTCGGCCGCTCGTAGGTGAGCTCGAACCGGTTGCCCAATCTGTCGTTAATGGCGGCGAACACATGGTTTAATGCGGCTGCGTCCTGTGCGGAATAATACGTGCCTTCCGACATTGCGGCCAGCTCCAGCAGCGTCGAGTTTTCGTGATCCGGACCGAAGCCGATCGAGTAGATCGGAATGCCGGAGCTTCTCGCGGCTTGCTCGACTTCGCTTTTGCTCACCTTGCTGCCCGTGCCCGCTTTCTCGGCGTTGCTGTCCACGCCGTCGGTGAACACGACCAGCGTCGGCCGCTGCTTCCCCTTCAGCAAGGTCAACCCCTCGATGACCGAATCGTACAGCTTCGTATTTCCTTTCGCCTTGATTTGATCGAGATTCGCCAGCACTTCCTTCTTGCTGACGCCCTCCAGCACCCGTATCTCGGAGTCGAAGTCGATCACCTGGATATGGGCGTTGTCCGGGAGCCGTTGAATAAAGTCGCGGGCGGATTCCAGCACTTGCCCCATCGACTTCGACATGGAGCCGGAGGAGTCCAGCGCCAATACGACGCTTGGCGGCGTCGCGATCCGGTCGAGCTTGACCGGCTTGCCCGATCTGCCTCCCTCTACAATATCGATATTTTTCATATCGGGTGTAAATTTGGGGTTTTGGGAATCGAGCAGCATGAAGGTCAAGCGAGCCTGATCGCCCATCTCGACGGCTTCCTCGATTTTCAGCTTGCTCTCTTCGCCGCTGGCATCGCCTATTCCGTCGTTCCGGTAGGCGCTCTGCAGCAGCGGCTTGATCTCCAGCTCCGTCATCTCTCCCGCGCTGACGGGAACAAGCCTCGTATTGAGAGGGATTCTGTTTTCCGTCTCAACCACGATGTTCCAGAAACCGGAGGGAAGCCAGAACAGCGTGTCTCCTTCCGGCGTTTTGTCGCCTTTCAGATGAAGCTCCGGATGGGTCAATGTAACTCCCGGAGGCGCTTCGACCGTGATCTGGCCCAGCGCGTCCCCGCGCACCTTGAGCGCTCCCAGCCGTTCCCCGTCCTTGACCGAACGGATGTCCTCGCCTTCGTCGAGCGTGAAGACGATTTCCTTCGGATCGGAGTCCGGGCTCCAGGTCAGCTTCCACAGCAAGGGGGAGGACGTATCTTGCGGCATATCGTCCAGCGTATAATGGTTTGTTTTGTAGGCGTACAGCTCCTGATTGTAAGCCAAGTCTCTGCGGTATTGGCCTTGCGAATAGAAGCCTTTGCCCGACAACCGGACTTGGCCTTCCGCCAGATCGACTCTAAGGCTCTGGTATTTATGCTGTTCGTTGGACGTCATAAAGTAGACTTCCTGATTCGGGTAAGCGGACGTCTGGAAGGTGACGGGCTCCCCATGCTTCAGACGAAGCTCCCTGTATACCTTCAACAGATATCCCTCGCCGTACTTCGAAGCGACTCCCCACCAGACGGTTCCTTCCGGATCGTCCGCGCGAAGCAGCCAGCTGTCCTCGGAGGCGCCCATATAGAACTTGCCGCCTAGCTCGGTAACGTACAGCCTCAGATCCTCCCAAGGGTCGGCTTGCGGATCCTTCCACTGCACCTGCAACTGCCATAGATCCCCTCCGGTGATCCGGGAAGTCTCCATATTTTCTTCATTGACGTATTTGAATTCCTGGGTCTGGTTGGGGGTGTAGTCGACGGATTGATAGTTGCCCTGGGATCCGAACGGATTCAAATAGGGGATCGCAATGTCCCACTTGCCGATCGGATACGTCTTTCTGCGGGGCAAATCTTTGACAGCATCGGCGCTTTCGGGCTTTCCCGAAGCGACGGACTCGGCGGCCGTGCCGCCGGAGCCTCCATTGTCTCTAACCAATAGGGCAATAGCGCCGAACGCCAAGAGCGCGCCGACGAGAAGAAGAAGGGCGATCTTGGCGTTCTTATTCGCAAGCAAGCTTTTCATGGACTGTCGTTCCTCCGTTCCCGTTTAATCCGTCGCCGCAAAAGTATGCCCGCAGGACGGACAGAACCGGGCGTCCAGAGGGGATGCTTTGCCGCAAACGCAGTCTTTTTCGTTCGCGAGCGTTTTGATCTGTTTGTGGTTTTCCTCGATTTCGCGTTCCAGCCGCACGATGTCCGCCACGTTCGATTGATAGTCCGACTCCGCAACGTCAGGCAGCCGGCCGACCGCGTTCAGGAAAAACAGGCGGCCGATGTTCTGGTACAGCTTCTCGATCTCCTTCTGCTTGTTGCCGTTCTGAAGCTTGAGCTTGTTGACCTCCACGACGATTTTCGCTTTGCTGCCCGCCTCGGAGAACCCCGATTTCACTTTGTCCATGAAGCTCATGTCCATTCCTCCCAGAGATAAAGGTTGATTATGCTCATTGTAAAAGAATGCCGAGGTCCCCCCTAGTTACATGTTGTCATTGTTTTTGTCACCTTTGTATGAATGGCATGGAAGGGGAGGACGGCGGGTCGGGGACGGCTTTGTACGATATGACTCCCTATGACAACGAAAATGACATCGTGTAACTGGCGCATGACTTTCAAAAGGTTTACGATTTTAACGAATTTCGTGCAATCGAGCTCAAGTGACCATACGGAAAAAAGAGAGGGTGTGAGAGGGTGAGAAAATTATCGACGAAGACGCTGCTGTGGCTATCGAGCCTGATGCTGATTCTTGCGGGCACTGCTTCGTTCGCAATGGCGAAGGATGACAAGGTGAAGGTCTATATCGAAGGCAAGCTGCTCGAATACGAAGGCCAGCAGCCGGTCATTCGCGACGGTACGACGCTTGTGCCTTTCCGAGCGACCTTCGAAGCGCTGGGGTACAAAGTCGAATGGAACGGCGCCGATCGGAAAGCGACGGGGAAGAAGCCAGGGGTGGAGATCGAGCTGATGCTGGGCAGCCTGACGGCCACAGTCAACGGCAAAGCCGTCAAACTGTCCGTTCCGGCGCAGACGATCCGAGGCAGCACGATGATTCCGCTGCGGTTCGTGTCGGAGAACAGCGGGTATACGGTGACGCCTTCGAAGGTGTCCGGAACGACGATCATTCAGATCGGCAAGGGCGCTCCTGCCGGACAGCCGCAAGGCGGAGGCGGAGGCGCCGAGCGACCGGAGCCGTACGTCGTGAAAGGCAGAGTCGTCAACCCGCAGGGCGAGCCCATCCAGGGCGCTCTGATCACGATCGACAACCAGTTGCTGTACAACAGCAATTCGCAGACGAAGACGGACGCGAACGGGCGGTATCGGATCGAGCTGACGAAATTGGCGGCGACGTATATGGCGTATGCGGAATTTTCGGTCATGTACGAGGGCGTGAAGCACAGCGTTGATTTGATTCCCGAAGACGACAGCCCGTTCGCCGGCAATGAGGGCGCCGTCCGCAACTTTACCGTCAAGCTCGACAGCGCGACCGGAACGGGCGGAAGCGGAGAGGTGCTGTTCTACATGATGGATCTCATTCACCCGCTGAATCCGGTTCTTGAGCCGCCCAACCGGGACGATGTCACCCTGACGCTCGAACCGGTGGACAAAATGCTGGACGGAACTTCCGGCAAGAAAATCGTCAGCAAGGGCAGTCGGTCGAACAACGGCTACGGCGTGCATAACGTGCCGATCGGCAAATACAAAGTAAGCGCGGTCTATGCGCCTGCCGGCGCCGAACCTCAGCAAATGCGGATCAGGGTTGTAAACCCGGGTCAGGATGATCCTTTTCATCAATCGGTTGTTGCGGGTTTTCAAAGAGTCACGGATAAGATCCACAAAATGGAGCTTGAGCTGAAGCTCGATGTCGTTAAGCCGCCGGCCGAAGATCCGAATGAATGGGACTGGGACGCTGTCTACGATATCCATGGAAATCGGATAGATCAGAACGAGGAATGGACCTGGTAACGGACCAATACAAACGAGGGAGAGCGCAAAATGAAAAACAAACAAAGATGGAGTATGGCTCTGTTCGCCGTCATGCTGATCGCCATGATTGTGGCGACAGGCTGCTCGAAGGTTGAAAAGGCGATAAAAGAGGCGGAACAGGGAACGACGACAATCACCAAGGAAGACGGCGAGGAGATTAAGCTGTCCGGCAAAGCGGACATCCCGGAGCTGTTCCCGTCCGATATCCCGATTCCGGATGAAATTCAAGTCACGTCGTCGATCAGCGGCAGCGATTCCGTCACGCTGACGATCGAAACGGAGATGCCCTTCGAAGACATAGTCGAAATGTATTCCGACTACGCTCAACAAGCCGGCTATTCGGAGGTTCATAAGCTGGAGGCCGATAAGACGATCAACCATTCGTTCCAGAGAGGCATGGAGAGGTTCGTGTATTCGCTGCAGCTTGATCTGGAGGACAACAAGACGGTAACAGGGGCTCTTGTTTATACGAACAGACCTGATTCTCAGCAATAAACAAAGCAAGCTCAAATTCGACGCTCGAAAGGAAGATAACGATGAACGGGGAACCTACGAATGTTCAGCAAGCCGAACCAACGGATATCGCGGACAACAAGGCGATGGCCGTATTGGCCTACATCCTCTTTTTTGTCCCGCTGCTCGCAGCCAAGCAATCGAAATTCGCCATGTATCATGCCAACCAGGGGTTGACGCTGTTTCTGGCGCTGGTCGCCGTTAATATCGTCAGCTCGATCATCCCGATCATTGGCTGGCTGATCATCGGCCCGCTCGCGAATCTGGGCTTGTTCATTCTCGCGATCGTCGGAATCTTGAACGCGGTCGGAGGAAGATGCAAGCCGCTTCCGCTGATCGGCGGGTTCCGGCTCATCCAGCACTAGACGAAAACCCGGCGATCGGGGCTGTCCCGTCAGCGGTCAGAGAGCGGCAATCCGCGCCTTCGGACCTAGGGACAGTCCTTTTTGCGCACGATTCATTCCCGCTCGGCTCCCGGCAATTTCCCGGCTCTGCCGGGAACGGGACTCTTGTGACCGGGAACGAAACGCCGGTATGATGGATGGTGTCGAGGTGATGAAAATGGCCTTTTATGAGAATAGCGATCTCCAGCCGCCTGACCGCCGGCGCTTGCTGGCCTGTCTTGCGGTTGCCTGCATGGCGTATCCGCTGGCCCAAACCTTCCTGATGCCAGCTGTGCTGCTCGTCATCCTGGGCGGACTTGGCGCCGTTTGGGCTTATATTCGCCAGATCCGCCTGGAGGCGGAACGCAGTGCGAAGGAACTGCAAAATAAGTGCAGGGAATTGGAGCAGGTGCGCCGCAACACGGCAAGACTTGTCGAGATGTCCGTGCAGGAGGAACGCAGCCGCATCGCGCACGAAATCCATGATGTCATCGGGCATACGCTGACCGCCGCGATTATTCAGCTCGAAGGGGCGAAGAGAATGGCGGAACAATACGGCTGCGTTCCGCCCGAAAAGCTGGAATTGCTGAGCGGGCTCGCGCGGAAGGGATTAAACGATATTCGCGGCGCGGTTAAGGCGATTAGGTCGGAAGAGGTGCGGGCAATGCCGCTGGAGGCGGCGCTGCGCGAGCTGATTCAATGTACGGCAGAGACGATGGAGATCGCCATTGAGGCTGATATTTCGCTTCCGGCGACGCCGGATTGGGGCAGGCTGACGGAGCAGGCGCTGTATCACGCGCTGCAGGAAGGATTGACGAACGGCATCCGGCACGGCAGATGCTCGCAGGCCCGGTTCTCGCTGCGAGCGTCCGAAGGCAGGCTCCGATTCAGGCTGGTCAACGACGGGGAGCCCTACGGCTCAGCGGTTCCCGGCTTCGGACTGTCGTCGATGATCGAACGGGTGAAGCTGCTGGGCGGGGATTTGAGCGTTCGTTCCTCTGTTGACGCCGACGGCAATCCGGGCGGCTGCGAGCTGTCCATCGATTTGCCGCTGGCCGGTTAAACCGGCCAGCCGTTTAGGAATCGAGGCCCATTCCCGCCTCCCTGGCCATCAGGACCGCCTGCGTCCTGTCGGCGGCTTGCAGCTTGCTCAAAATATTGGATACGTGGTTGCGCACGGTTTTGAGCGACAATCCCAATCTCCGGGCAATGTTCACGTTGCTCATGTCCCGGGCGATCCACTGCAGCACTTCGCGTTCCCTCGCGGTAAGCTGGGGGAACTGGACATTCTCGGCTTTGTTCACGATCGCGTCGAAGTAGAACATCATTTTGCGCGCGATCGTCGCGCTGAAGATCGCTTCGCCTCCGCCGACCGCATGAATCGCCCTGAGAATCTCCTCTTTCTGCGCGCCTTTGAGCAGATAGCCCCGAGCCCCGGATCGCATGGCGGAGAAGACGGACGCATCGTCGTCGAACATCGTCAAGATCAGGATTCCGATATGCGGGGACGTTCGAATGATTTCGCGGGTCGCCTCGATTCCGTTTTGGCCCGGCATGTTCACATCCATTAAAATCACGTCGGGCTGCAGCAGCTCGGCCAGACGCACGACCTCGTTTCCGTCGGCGGCTTGTCCCGCGACCTCGATCCCCTCTTCGTTTTGCAGATTCGCAGCCAATCCCTCCAGAAACATCGGATGATCATCCGCCAGCAAGAGGCGCAGCCGTTCCGTCTCCATTCCGTTCAATGTCCGTTCTTCTTTCCTCGTTGGGCAAGATGACATGGATTTTCGTTCCTTTTCCCGGCACGGATTCAAGCTCGAACACTCCGCCGAGCTCTTCCGCGCGCTCCCGGATGGAGCGCATGCCTATGCCGGGCTTGACATGCGCGGGCAGGCCTCTTCCGTTGTCCGAGATCCGGATATGGAGCCTATCGTTCTCCTCGTTCAGCCGGATATGGCATTTGCTCGCATGGGCATGACGCGTTACATTCGTGAGCGCCTCCTGCACGATCCGGTATACGGCCACTTCCGACGCCGCGGACAGCGCAAGCTTCCGGTCGGCTCCCTCCAGGGAAACCTGCAGCGAGGAAGCTTGAAGCTGCATGGACAACTCCTGCAAAGCGAAGGCGAGTCCGAATTCGTCCAGTGCGGGCGGTCTAAGGGAATAGACGAGCCGCCTGATGTCGTCGATCGATTCGCGCATCTGCTTCTGCACGAGATCGAGCGCGTGCCTGGACCGCTCGGGATCGTTCCGCTGATGGCGGACGGCTTCGTTGATATGCAGCGTCATGCTGGCCAGAGAGGAGCCGAGTCCGTCGTGCAAATCCCGGCGAAGCCGCCTGCGCTCCTCTTCGCGCGCGTTCACGAGCCGTTCGCGCGAACGGCGCAGATCTTCGGTAAGACTGTGCGTTTGTACGGCGATGCTTACCTGACGGGCGAGATCTTCGATCATGTGGCGGGTTCCGGGAGGCAAGGCTTCTTCCAGTCGATGAACGCCGAGGATGAGCCGTCCGACGGACATGCCCTTGACCTCCAGCTCGATCGAGACGGAATGCTGGGCCGGGGCGCCGTACACCGCCAATTGTTCGATACCGGTCTGCGAATACGTTTCGATGGCAACGTAAGGAATTTGCAGCGCGCCCGCTACCTTCTCTGCGACGGAGGAGAGCAGCGAGGCGTGCGTCAACGAAGATTCCAATTGCTCCGTCAGCTTGGAGAGGATGCGGTAAGGATCGTCGCGTTTGCCGTAAACCAGTTGATTAACCGCTCTCTGGACTTCCGCTCTGAGGGGCTGGAACATGACCGCGAGCAGTCCGGTCGCCAGCATCGTGACGACGGCATGCGCTTTGCCCTGGATCATGTAGCCGATCGTGCCGACCAGAAGCGCATAGGCGCTCACGATGATTACGCTGAGCACGATATAGACCATCGTCCGGTTGAAGGCGTTCGGCAGATGCTTCGAACGGCGTTCCAGCACGATTACGCCGATGGAGAAGGGGACGAACATCAGGCTGGAATAGACCGCGATCTGCACGAGCATTCTGGCGAACCCGTGCCCGTCTTCTCCGAACAGCGAAGCGACGTTGCCGAGGATGCCGGCAGCCACGTAGACGCATAGACTGGTCAATAGCCAGCGCAGCTGACGCTGCGTTCCGGCCGAGGTCTCCCGGGAATAGCGATAGACGAGCACGACGAAGGTCAGAACGTGCACGACGGCGATGAACCCGTAGATCCATGCGGAAGGAATCGGCAGCAGCTGCACGCCGAACAAATAGGGCGGAACGAGATTGAGGAGCAGATGAGCGACCCAGAGCCAGGCGAGAACGGCTGTCCAACGCGGGCTGAATCGCCCTTCGGGAAACAGCAGCAGGAAGAAGAGGTAGGAGGCTCCCAGAATATTGAGCCCTTCGAACGCCTTGACGAGAAACGGGTAGTTCCCGAACAGCTCGTCGTTCGCGCTGAAGATCGTGCCGGTCACGATGAGCGCGATGGAGGCCGTTACGCAATAAAGATCCTTCCAGCCGTACCGGTACAGCAGCAGCCCGACGACCCAGAAGCTCAAGTTTTGGAGCGCGAGCAAAATAAAGATCAGGCTGCCGTATAGATCGGGGCTGATTCCGACCTCCTCCAACTGATGGAGTTGGGCGGGTTTTAATTGAAGATACGTGCAGGGCGCGTCCCCGCAGGAGGTGGTATAGATGCCGACTCCAAGTCCATGGCTGGAGACGGAGACGACGAAGGAGACCGCAAGCAGCGCCCACCAGAGCGCATGCAGCCCCGCACGACGATAGAGCTTGCTTGCCCGAGAAGGATGAATTCCCATGTCCGAATTCCTCGCAAAAATCCATTTGATGATAAGGCGTGTATGCAAACCCGCTCAGGGGCATCTTTCACCGCCTTTTCGGCAACGTCTGCTATCCTCGGAGTATGCATACACGCCCTAGTGTATCATAGGGATTTCGTACGGTCGCGGGAAAAGCGGCAATTCCCGGCCGACCCGGGAAACTTTCTGCGGCTAGAAACCGGCCGAGCCGTCTCTGACGGAACGAGACGTTCCCGTATTCAAGGGCTCGGCAGGTCGGACTGCTTCACGAGTTGAACCGCGCTGGCGCGGTCGGGCGTCTGCAGCTTGTTCAGAATGGCCGATACATAGTTGGATACGGTTTTCGAGCTAAGGCTCAGTTTGCGGGAGATGTCCGCATTGGAGCAGCCTTCGGTCATCAGTTGCAGCACTTCCTTCTCGCGGTCGGTCAACTCCGGGAATCGATCCAGACGAGAGGCGGGACGCACGGCGTAGGCGATCAGCCGGCTGGCCACGTCCCCTCCGAAGATCGCTTCTCCGGCCGCGACGGTCCGAATCGCGCGAACGATGTCCTCCTTGTCCGCGTCCTTGAGAATGTAGCCGCTGGCTCCGGCCTTCATCCCGGAGATGACGGAGTCGTCGTCCTTGAACATCGTCAGCATGAGCACGCGAATGCTGTCGTTGCCGGAGCGAATTCGGGCCGTCGCTTCGATGCCGTTCAGGACGGGCATCCGGATATCCATCAGAACGACGTCAGGGCGCAATTCGAGCGCCAGCTTCACTGCATCTTCCCCCGTTGCCGCTTCCCCGACGACCGTCATGCCTTCCGTGCTTTCTACGACGTTCCTGACGCCATCCCGGAACAGCGGGTGGTCATCCGCCACCAAGATTCGAAGCTGCGTTTCCATCGTGATCCCCTTTCCCTGTTTCGACTTTGACCGGCAGCGCCGCCGAGACGACCGTTCCGCCTTCCGCCGGCGATTCGAACCGGCAGACGCCCCCCAATTCAGCCGTCCGTTCCCGGATCGAAGTCAGTCCCACTCCGTCATGGGGCCCGTGGCGAGAGGCGCGATGATACAGACCGATGCCGTTGTCGGAGACGGAGAGCCGCAGCTCGCTCGTCTCGTCGGACAATTCGATCCGCACCCGGCAGCGTTCGGCGCGGGAGTGCTTGACAACGTTGACCAGCGCTTCGGTGACGATGCGATATGTCCCGACTTCAATCGCGGCGGGCAAGGCCGGCAGGGGCGCGGGCGATTCGATCTCGATCCGCATCGGTTCCGCGCCCGCGGCGATCTGGACGTCCAGCAGCTGTTCGGCCCGCTGGCGAAGCGCTCCGACAAGCCCCAGCTCATCCAGGGCGGGCGGCCTCAGGTCGTACACGATTCCCCGGATGTCTTCCACCGTCTTGCCGATTTCCTCCCTGAAGCGGCTCATGAACAGAATTGCTTTGGGCGGATCGTTGCGGATCCAATCCTCCACCAGGGACGCCGTGAGCTTCATGGAAGCGAGTCTCGGCGCGATCTCATCGTGCAGATTATTGCGCATCGACCTGCGTTCCTCTTCGCGCGCCATAATCAGTTGTTCTCGCGACTGCTGCAGTTCGCCGATCAGCAATCCGATGTCCATCTTCTGCCTGGCGCTGTGGAGCACGGTGCCCGCATGCCGGGAGAGAATGCCCAGCATGCGATGGTCTGCTTCGTTAAATGCCTCGCCGGGCGAGCGCGTTGCGACGATCAGGCTGCCGATTTCCTCGCCTTCGCTGATCAATGGGATGCCGTGGGTATCCGCCGGCGGATCTCCTACGGAAGCGACAAGGAGCGGCTGGCCGTTCCGGAAAAGCTTGATGCCCGCGTAAGGGAGCCGAAGCGCTTCCTTGACGGTTTTCGAGACGGTCTCCAAAGCGGCTTCGGGCGCAAGCGGCTCCTTCAGCCGATTGCCCAGTTCGAGCAGAACGGTGTAGGGATCGTGCTGCTCTCCGTACATCATCCGATTGACCGCCCGTTGCAATCTCTCCTTCAGCGGAGCGAACAGAAACGCGGTCACCCCGGTCGCGATCAGAGAGAAGGCCATGTTCTGACCGACTTTGAACAGGAACGACAAGTACCATACGATCAGGGAGTAGACGGCGACGATGAGCGCGCTTAGTCCGACGTAGACGAGCGTACGGTTCACGATGGGATCGATATCCCACAACCGCTTGCGCAGCATCGTCATCGTGAGCGTCACCGGGATAGGCATCATTAGTACGATAACCATGATGTCCAGCACGAGAAGCCAGACGGGGTTAGGCCGGGAATAAAAATCCGGCTGGAACAGAAGCGGAGCGACGCTCACGATCAGAATGCCCGTCAGGGAGAGCAGCAGTCCGTAGACGAACCATTTCGTCTGCTGGCGTTCGACGACGCTCGCTTCGTACCGGTACCGAACGTATTGGCCGTAGAGCAGAGTGCCGTACAGCAGCGCCATCCAGATCAGATTGAGCGCGATCGGCCAATGCCGCACCCCCCACGGCTCGTTTCCGAAAATGCTCGCGATCAACCGGACGGCCGCCAGCCCGATTCCGGTCCAGAACACCCGGCTCCGCGCCATTTTACCGTTGGGAAACAGCAGCAGAAACAGGATAAACAGACAGATGGACGTATTCGCGATAGCTGGCGTCAACCATCCGAGCTCCTGCCACATGTACGGAATATAGCGGGAAGCGGGAAACGCGATAAAAGCCGCGCCCGCGATGTACGAGATCGGATCGTTCGGACGTCTGACGAAAATAATGAGAGCCCCGACGAAAAAGACGGCGAATTCGATCAGCGCAATGCTCGTATACAGCGCTGCGAGATCGTCGTAAGTCCAGCCGATATTCGTCAATACGTCCGGGGGCAGCGGCGTCAGCGCGGAGTATTCGCACGCCGTGGAGGGACAAGCGTCGCGGATATACAGAAAGTACCGGGGGATTTTGTACAGAAACTGCAGCGTAATTATCCCGCTCAGGGCAACGGCCGCGCTCCGTACGGCGAACAAGCCCCGGCCGGGCCGAAGGCTGCTCGTTTGTTCGGTTCGGGTTCCCTTCGCCGTGTCGGCGTTCGTCATGACGATCTCCTCGCAATCAGCTTATCGTCTCTTCCCGTACGGCGGCAACGGCGGATTTCGAAGAGCGCATGAGGCGCAGCGAGAATGCCGCATAGACGCATCCGAATGCGATCGCGGCCGCTCCTCCCAGGATGCCCCAGCTTGCTTCGTGATCGGGCAGCGCCAATGCGGCGGCTCCCATGTAGATAAACGTCAGTCCGATCAGCATGCCGAGAGCCCCGGAGCCTTTCCGCGCGGTAGAAGCCGTGAAGCTGCCGTAAATCATCGTCATCGCGAGCGCGGTTCCCTCGCCCCAGCGGAACTGCTCCTCGGTTTCCTGGAACTGCTGGATGGCGCCGTTCACGATGAAATGCAGCAGGCCGAAAGCCGCGACGAACGAGAGGATGAGCAGCGGCCGATCGAACCGCGCGGGCTCCGTCGAGCGGATGATTTCGCGGCGGCTCTTGCCGTACGTGAAGTAAAGGACCGCCATAATAATCCCGAAGATGACAAAAACGAAAAACCGGGTCAGCGCGAACGCCGGCCCCGTGGCCGCGAGCGTCCCGAGAAAAATCAAATGACCGACGAAATAAAAGCGCAGGAGCAACGGCTTCGTTAAGGGCCGCCACAGCAGAATAAACAGACTGCCGCTGAACAGCAAGCCGAGCAGCGCGCCGTGCACGGCCCCGTGAAATCGCAGCTCCTCGGGATGCGGATCGAAGGCGAAGGCCGATCGAATCCACGGCTCCAGTCCTTCGGTAAGCCCCTCCAGCATGATCAGGCCTACGAGGGCGAATACGAAGGCGAATATTCGGAACAAAACCGATTTTTCGGACTTGTTCGCGGTTGACGTTTTTTCCATTCTACAATTCCCCCTTGGATTGAACAAGATTGCATTTTCAGCATACGGAACCGAGCTTCCCGTCCGCCAGAGGACGATTCCCGGAACGCCGGGAAGTTGATCTGGGAGATCTGTTCGCAAGCGACGTCAAGCCGTGTAATCGACACCGCGCCTTTACAGGAATCGACGGCGTTCGACCGCGATGTCGCGCGATAAATTAGGTATTTACTTTTCCGCAAAAACTTCTATACTGAGTGTTGAAAATAATAAAGTTTCTGAAATTACATTATTTATTGAAACTTTATTTTTAAAATGGGCTGAGGGAGGGACACGCCGGAGCGCAAAAGAAAGCCGCTGCATGGTGCAATTTCAATCCAAGGGGAAGGAAGTGCACGTATGACACGTTCTTTGTTCTCGCTTAACAAGTCTCTAAGTATATTGCTGGTCATAAGCCTAATTGCAAGCGTATTCACCGTTGTTGCGGCGCAGCCTGCGTACGGAGCCGAACAACAACTGGATTCCGAGACGGTGTCTGCGGAGGCCGATCACTCGTATGGGGAGACCCCGCCAGGTGAGGACGGAGGGGAGGGGGAGCAGCCCCTTCCGGGTTCGGACGAGGAGTCGCAGGGGAACGATTCGGAAGACCGGACAGAGCTGGAGCCGGCTCAACCGCCCGACGAAAGCGATCCGTTCGACGAGTTAACGCCGCCTATGCCGTTGGCCGAACCGTTCGCCGCTCCCGGCGCAGGCTGGAAGCTCGTCTTCGAGGACTTCGAGGACATAAGCGACTTGCGGGCCACGGGCGCTCAGGCCAATGCGAACGTGCTGACGCAAGCCTCGCGTCCCGAGCCGGTCAAGTACGGTTCGAAGTCGGCGAAGCTGGAATACGATTTTCTCGGGATGTCCGGAACTTCGGCGGCGTACATACGGTTCAGAAATACGCTGGGAGCGGACGGCCGGGATATTCCAGGCGCGCCTACGAAGATCGGTTTCTGGATTTACGGAGAAGACAAGGCGCATTGGATCCGCGGCCAAGTGCAGGGAGATGGGCAGGCGGGGGTAACGATAGACTTCAACGCCGCCGCCTCGGTCATCAACGGCTGGAAGTACGTGACCGCGGATATTCCGCCTACTGTCGCATCTCCGATGAAGCTTAACTTTATTTACGTGGTGGAGACGGGCGCCAAGAGCTCGGGGAAAATCTATGTCGACGATTTAAGCATTTTATATGAAAATACCGATCTGTTCGCGCTGGAGTGGGCGAACGTGGCGCCGATGACCGTCGGGGAGACGCGAGCCGGGAGAGTGCTGGCGACGCGCAAGAACGACGCGGAGCCTAAGCCGGTAATCGGCGGTCTGACGTATTCGAGCAGCGACGAGAACGTCGCCGCCGTCGACGGGAACGGAATCATCACGGCGCATCATGCAGGAGAAACGGAGTTGACAGCTTTGTATAACGACAGATATCCGGCTGTCCACCGCTTGGTGGTAACCGACAGCGAGCTGATTCCGGACGAGGTGCAGATCGAAGGGCCGGCATCGATGGTATTGACGGAAACCGGATTGCTGAAAGCTTATGCCGTGTTTAACGGCGCGGAGCCGGTGGACGTCTCGGAGCAAACGGTATTTACCGCTGAACCGGGCAATCCCGTCGCTCATGTGAGCGGGCGAACGATTCAGGCCGCGGCGGTCGGCCACATCGAGATTACGGCAACGTATAGGGGGGTATCCCGAAGCTATACGCTGGAGGCCAAAGCAGGCGAGCTGAAGACGATCGAAATTCGCGGCGTGTTCTCCGCAATCGTCGGAGGGGAGCCGGTGACGGCGAAAGTGTTCGGCGATTACAAAGTCGAAGGCTACAAGGAAATACCGTCCGGGGCGACGTTCTCCAGCGACAATCCGGCCATCGCGTCGATCGATCCGGTCACCGGCGTAATCGTCGGAGCGGCGCCGGGAACGACGTCGATTAAGGCGACGTACGAGGGCCAGCTGGCCAGGCAGATGATCGTCGTGACGAACCCGGTGTCCTATCCGAAACGTGAATTGCGGGGAGCCTGGATCTCCACGGTCGAGAATATCGACTGGCCGAACGCGACCGATTTCGATCCCGAGAAGCAGAGAGCAGACTATGTCCGGCTGCTGGACGAATTGAAGGCGACGGGCATCAACGCGGTATTTACGCAGATTCGCCCGACGAGCGATTCTTTCTATCCGTCGGAATATTTTCCATGGTCGCATTGGTTGACGGGGGAGCAGGGAAAGCCGCCGAGCGACGGTTACGATCCGCTGGGCTTCATAATCGAGGAAGCGCATAAGCGGAACATCGAGTTCCATGCCTGGATCAACCCGTACCGGATCAGCATGCACGCCGACCCGTCGAGACTGGCGTCGAACCACCCGGCCAGGTTTCACCCCGACTGGGTCGTCTCCAACGGCGGCAAGCTGTATTTCAATCCCGGCATACCTGAGGCAAAGGACTATATTATCGCCGGCGTGAAGGAAATCGTGGAAAAGTACGACGTAGACGGCATTCATATGGACGATTATTTTTATCCTTATCCCGGCACAGAGGAGTTTAACGACGCCAGAGAGTACAATGCTTACCGGAACGGCGGAGGCACGATGAACTTGGCCGACTGGCGACGCAACAACGTCAACGACATCGTCAGAGATTTGCACACAGGGATTAAAGGCTTAAAGCCGTACGTTAAATTCGGCATCAGTCCGTTCGGAATCTGGCGGAACAAGGGCACCGATCCGACCGGATCGGACACGACCGGCCAGCAAAACTACGACGGTCTGTACGCGGATACGAGAACGTGGATCAAGCAAGGCTGGATCGACTATATCGCTCCGCAAATCTACTGGCACTTCGGATATTCCGCGGCCGCCTACGAGAAGCTGATCGATTGGTGGACGAAGGAGATCAACGGGCAGAACGACAATTCCGGCAAGCACGCCGTCCATCTGTACATCGGTCAGGCGCCTTACCGGGTCGGGGTCGACGCGAACTGGACGAATCCGGATCAGCTTCCCGCGCAGCTCAGGTTCAACCGCGACCGGGGGGCGGACGTGTCCGGCAGCATCATGTTCAGCTCGTCGCATTTGCTGGCCAATCCTCTCGGAGTCAGAGATACGGTCGCCTCGATGTACTCCCGTCCGGCTTTGATTCCAGTCATGCCTTGGCTAACAGGAGTTCCTCTCCCGGAGGCTCCGGAAATCGCAGGAATGAAGCTGCTGGAAGGAGGGCGGCAGATCGGCTGGAGAGACAGAGGCGAGGATGAGCCGGCCTATTACGCCATATACCGGATTCAAGGCGCGGGAACGCCCGATCCGGGCAATCCGGCTCACTTGCTGGCGACGGTTCGGAGAACGGAAGGCGATCTCCAGCTCTATACGGACAGTACTGCCGCCGATGGGGAGATTTATACGTACGCGCTTGCCGCGGTGAATCGTCTTCATCAGGAAAGCGTCTTAAGCAGCCCGATTTCCGAACCGAGCAATCCGATCGTGACTATCGAAATTGAAGCTTTGAAGGAAATGAAATCGGGTCAGACGCAGCAGGCTCGGGTCTTCGGACTAACGAGCATGGGCGATCGGGTGGAGATCGTGAAGGGAACGGCTTTCGCCAGTTCGAGCAAGAGCGTGGCTGGAGTCAACGCTTCCGGATGGATTAGAGCCCACTCCAAAGGCAAGACGGTGATTGCGGCGGAATACGGGGGGCTTCGCGCGTCTCGGGAGCTGATCGTCGTCAAACCGGGGAAATAGCAAGAATCAAGTTTAAAGATGCTTAATAACGGGGCTGTCCCCCAAGTAAGCAGAGTCGTACTGAACGATGATCGATGGATGCCTATCCTTTTGTATCGATAATCTCGTACGTTCTCCTACTTATGGGACAGCCCCAGCATTTTGCATTATTCGCAAGCGATCCCGTCGCCGTCTCTGTCCAGCTTTGTGGAATAACCGGGATCACCGGAATGAAGCGGCGCTTTTCCGGCCTCGCGAACGGCGGCGCAATTCGGGTAGATGACGTTCGTCTCCGTCCCGGGCGTCTTCTGCGAGCGGCCGGACGCGGCGGGCGACGGTTGATTCGGAAACAAAACTTTGGGTTTCTCTACGATAAACAAAATTTTCGTGCCGTCTTCATAGGCCGACAGTTGATGCCCGACCCAGCTGCCGGCTCCCCGGTTGTCGCTGGCATCGATGTAGGCGACGCTTGCGCCCGCCCCGCCTTCCTCGCACATCGCCATCGGCCATTCGTCGCGGTCGTAGCCCGAGCGCGTCTCTATTCCGGATAGCGATTGCTTGCGGTTCTCTTCCGCGCCGCCGCGGTCGATCGTGCATACGTCGGAATACCCTTGCTCGATCGCCCCGAGAATGTGCAGCGCCGTTTCGGGATAGTCGTCGCTTGGAAAGATCAGCTCGTAGTCGTAATCGTCGTGCTCCGTCTGCCGAGGCGCGTCGGAAAGGGGTTTCTGCGCCAGTCCGCAGCCGGTCGCAACCAGGACGAGGACAAGAAGGAAAGGAATAAGCCGTCGTTTCAAAGATGTCGCTCCTTCGTTCGTTGTCAAAGATTATTCGCAAGGCTGATCGAATAACGCCCGGCGATTTCCGGTTACAGCTTGAAGTAGCGTACCGATTTGTTCAATTCGTCCACGATCGATTGCAGCCGCTCGGATGCGTAGGCGATATTCTCGACGAGCGCAAGCTGTTCTTCCGTCGCCGCCGCGACGCTCTGCGCCTTGTCGGAGATTTCCCGGGCGGAAGAGGAGGACTGCTCCATGCTGGCGGACACTTCCTCGGAGCTCGCCGACATCTGCTCGGTGACCGCGGACGTGTCGTGAAGCTGGCGGGCGACCTGCTTGATCGATTCGGCGATCACTTCGAATCCGTGCGCGAGTTCGCCCAGCGCAGCCGAGCCTTCGTCGCTGTTGGTCACCGTAACGTTCATGTATTCGGAGGCGAGCGCGATTTCCCCGCGGGTATCCCCGATCAATTGGTTGATATGCTGCGCGGATTCGAGGGAAACGGCCGCCAGCTTCCGGATTTCCTGAGCAACGACGGCGAATCCTTTGCCGTGCTCGCCGGCCCGGGCTGCTTCGATCGACGCATTGAGCGAAAGAATGCCGGTCTGGTTGGCGATCGTCGTAATCTTGTCCGTAATCTCGCCGATCTTGTCCGACTTCTCGCTCAGCACGGCAACGCTTCGACTCAGATCGCCGATCGTGCCGGCCATCCGTTCCATTTGTTCCTTCATTCTGGCCAGCAGCAGGGTTCCTTCGTCGGCCATCGTGTTTGTCTGCTGCGAATGGTCGGAAATGACGTTGGTGCTTTCGGCGATCTTCTGAACGCCGACCGCCATCTCCTCCATCGCGACGGTCGATTCGCGCGCGATCGAGGACTGGGTCTCGACGAGCGTCGTCACCTGCTGAATATTCTCAGCCACATGGGATGCGGCTTCCGCCGATTCCTTGGAGCTATGGGCCAATTCTTCCGACGCGGCGGCGACTTGGCGGCTGTTGTCGGCGATGGCGCCGATCAGCTCGCGCATCTTGGCGATCATGCCGTCGACCGAGAACAGAATTTGCCCCAGCTCGTCTTTGTCGTATTTGGCTTGAGGCGTGAAGCTCAGATCTCCGGCGGCGACTTGTTGCGTTTTCGTTTGCACGAGGGAGACGGTACGGCTTAGCTTGCGAATCACGAGCAGTCCCAGGGTGATGAGCAAGATCCATTCCACGATCAAAATAATATAGGTAGACGTAGTCGTCGAGGCGCTCTCGGCGGTTACCGCATCGACTTCCTGTTCAGCGTAAATCTCCAGTATTTCTCCGAAATCGTTGATGTTGCCGCGGGCCTCGTCGAATTCCGCAAGCAGCTTCGCTTCCTTTTCGATCGAGTAGTCGCCGGCTTGGAATTGGGCTTCCGCCAGCTTGACCCACTCGTTAAAATGGAGGTCCGTCTCCGTAATCGTATCGTTGATCGATTTGCCGCTTTCGGGGTGGGTTCTATCGGCAATGCCATGCTCCGTGACGATCCGCAGCGCTTTAGCGATACGATCGTTCGTCTGCTGAACGTTCTCGGCGAAGTCGGCTTTCGCCTGCTCCTTGTCTTCGGCGGAGACGAACGGGGAGCTCAGCCGCTGATAGGCGGTCAAAGCCTGGTACATGTCCCTGTCGGCGTTGAGCACGAGCGTGATCGATTGATTGCTTGTTGTGAACAGGGAGGTTTTCAGCCTGTTAATGTTGGACGAGTTCAGCTCCAGCAAGTAAATCCCCGTCACGGCGAACAAAATCAAAGGGATGAGGAGCAATGCGAGCAGTTTGACGCGAATCGAAACGTTGTTGAGCATAGTTGTCTGGTCTCCTTGTTAGTAGATCGTCGAATGCTACATGACATATATCGGCGAAAATGTAGGCAAATGTTGATAGCGTTGGCGGTATTTCAAAAATGTTAGAAAAATTAGAAGAAACCTCTCCTCCGCCGGGATAAACCCGGATGGAGGAGAGGCCGGATGCGGGGGAAGGAGGTTAATCGGTCGGTTTAATCCGGCTTAGACAAAACTCACCGGTTCAGCGCCGCGCGAACTCTTCCTTGATCCGCTGCAGCAGCGAGGCGTCCGTCAGCACGTCGCAGCCGGTATAGGCGAGCATATTCGCTCCGAACACCATCGCCTCGTACGCCCGGTCGGTCTGCGCCGCGTCCCGGAATTCGATCGTGTGCAGCTGGTAGGGCTCGTCGACGACTTTAATGTACGGATGCGCGGCCGGGCAGCGCAGGCTGACGTTGCCCAGATCGAGAGAGCCGTTGTCGTGGCCGTGCACGATTTGTTCCTCCGGGATGCCGCTTGCGATCAAATTCGCCGTAAACGCGCCAGACAAAGCAGCGTTCGTCCGCAGCTCGTCGTAGGAATATTCGTAATTGCTCACGGTCAGCGAGCAGCCCGTCGCGATCGCGGCGGCCTCGGCGCAGGCTTTGACCTTGCGGACGAGCTCGTCGGTATAGGCTCGCGTCGCACCGCGGACGTAGAAGCGGGCTTCGGCGTAATCCGGAATCATGTTCGGCGCCTGCCCTCCCTGCGAGATAATGCCGTGAATCCGGGCGTCGCTGCGGGTTTGCTGGCGCAGGGCGTTGACCGAGTTGAACAGCTGAATGACGGCGTCGAGCGCGTTGACTCCGAGCTCCGGATTGGCTGCTGCGTGAGCCGCTTTGCCGCGGTACTCGAACTGCAGCGCGTCGATCGCGAGCGATGAGCCCGAACGCTCGTAGCTGTGATACGGATGCGCCATAATCGCGATGTCGCAATCGTCGAACAGACCGGCGGCGGCCATGTCCACCTTGGCGCCCTTCGTCTCTTCCGCCGGCGTGCCGTAGACGCGGATCTTGCCGCCCGTCCGGTCGGCGATCGCTCTTAAACCCGAGGCCGCGCCGAGCGCCATCGTGCAGATCAGATGATGGCCGCACGCATGGCCGATTTCCGGCAGCGCGTCGTATTCGGCAAGCAAGCCGATTGTCGGCCCGCTCGTCCCGGAATCGTATTCCGCGACGAACGCGGTCCCCAGTCCGAGCACGCCGCGCTCGACGCGATAGCCGAGCGATTCCAGCTCGGACGAGAGCAGGGCGGATGCCTGCTTCTCCTCGTGGCCCAGCTCCGGATGCGCTCCGATGAACGCCGCGATCTCCTTAAGGCGGCCGGAATAGGCTTGTATATGGTCGTGAATGACGGTTTTCAGTTCGGTCATGGGTAGATCTCCTTTGCCTGTTTGAAATGCCGGTCTTCGGCATTCTTCGCCTTCGATGGGCCATTTCAGAATACCGCACTAAGAGCAGAAACGCCAGAATTCCGCGCTCTGGGTGGGACGGCGTCCTATCGCTTTAAGGTGTGGAGAAGCATTCGCAAGGCGAATTTTCCGAAAAAAACATGTAACTCCATTCGAATTGGCCGCCTCTAGCTGTCTGGTAGACCGTTACGCGGGCGAAATCGAACGAATGACTGTCTCTAACGGTCTGGTAGACCGTAACGCGGGCGAAATCGAACGAATGGCCGCCTCTAGCGGTCTGGTAGACCGTTACGTGGGCGAAATCGAACGAATGACTGTCTTTAACGGTCTGGTAGACCGTTACGCGGGCGAAATCGAACGAATGGCCGCCTCTAGCGGTCTGGTAGACCGTTACGCGGGCGAAATCGAACGAATGACTGTCTTTAACGGTCTGGTAGACCGTTACGTGGGCGAAATCGAACGAATGGCCGCCTCTAGCGGTCTGGTAGACCGTTACGCGGGCGAAATCGAACGAATGGCCGCCTCTAGCGGTCTGGTTGGACCTCTGTCAAGAAAGTGGACACCTTTTAAGCGCATTTAGCTGATTTTTTTGTAATATATGGCCTCAAATCGATCCGGCGATACGTAACCCAAAGA
>NZ_JBEPYQ010000034.1:0-63478 GCF_041641335.1 Cohnella sp.
GACCGCAGCTCCGAGGCACTTTTTTGGCCTTGGCAGTCCCTGCTCTCTCCCGACCACCCACCGGCAAGGCACTTTTTTGGCCTTCGCAGAGCCGGGGCCGCTGCTCCAAGGCACCTTCTTGGCCTTAGCAGAGCCGGGACCGCAGCTCCGAGGCACTTTTTTGGCCTTGGCAGTCCCCGCTCACTCGCGCCCTGCCTATCCGGCATGCACCTCGAACACGCCCGCCGCGCCCATGCCGCCACCGATGCACATCGAGACGACGCCGTAGCCGCCGCCCCGTCGGCGGAGCTCATGGAGCAGCGTCGCCGTCAGCTTCGTGCCCGTGCAGCCGAGCGGGTGGCCGAGCGCGATTGCGCCGCCGTTCACATTCACCTTCTCTTCGTCGATGCCCAGCTCTCGGATGATGTGCACGCATTGGGAGGCGAACGCTTCGTTAATCTCGAACAGCTTGACGTCGTCCAGAGAGATGCCGGCCATCTTTAGCGCCTTCGGGATCGCCTTGACCGGGCCGACGCCCATCATGTCGGGATCTACGCCGGCCAGCGCAAACGAGCGAAAGGTAGCGAGCGGTTTCAGTCCGAGCGCGTCCGCCCGCTCCCGGCTCATGACGACAGCCGCCGCGGCCCCGTCGCTCATCTGCGAGGCGTTGCCTGCCGTCACCGTGCCCCCGAGCTTAAACGACGGCTTCAGCTTACCGAGCGTCTCCACGTTCGTATCGGAGCGAACCCCTTCGTCCGTATCGAATATCAGCCGCTCCGGCCGCAGCTTGCCCTTGTCGTCCAAGCTTCTCCGCTCGACTGCGACCGGCACGACCTCATCCTTGAACTTGCCCTCGGCGATCGCCTTCGCCGCCTTCGCATGCGACCTCGCCGCGAATGCGTCCTGGTCCTCCCGCGACACGCCGAACCGCGCGGCGACGTTCTCCGCCGTATGCCCCATGCCGATGTACACCTGCGGCATTTCCTCGACGATGCGCGGATTCGGGGAAACTTTGAACCCGGTCATCGGCACATGGCTCATGCTCTCGACTCCTCCGGCGACGATCGCGTCGGCGTGGCCGAGCATGATCCGTTCGGCGGCGAACGCGATCGCCTGCAGGCCGGAGGAGCAGAAGCGGTTGATCGTCAGCGCGGGCACCTCACTCGGAAAACCCGCGTACAGCGACATGATGCGCGCGAAGTTCAGCCCCTGCTCGCCCTCCGGCATCGCGCAGCCGATGATAATGTCTTCGACGTCTTCCTTCCGCAAACCGGGAGCCCGGTCTACGACCGCCTCCAGCACCGTCTTGCCCAAGTCGTCGGCGCGAGTCTGCGCCAGGCTGCCCTTCTTCGCCTTGCCCACCGCAGTTCGCGCAACGGACACGATTACAGCCTCTCTCATCGCCCAATTCACTCCCCTGCAAAGTTAATTGCGAAGCGGTTTGCCCTTGGTCAACATGTGCTGCATTCGCTGCTGCGTCTTCGGCTCGCCGCACAGGCTGAGGAACGCCTCCCGCTCCAGATCCAGCAGGTACTGTTCCGACACTAGCGTACCCGCCGGAACGTCGCCGCCCGCCAGCACGTGCGCCAGCTTCTTGGCTATCTTCAAATCGTGGTCGCTAATATACCCGCTTTCCCTCATGCCGATCGCGCCGAGCAGCAGCACCGCCTTGCCTTCCGCGCCTGCGACGCGAATCCGTTCCTCGCCGATCGGCTCGTAGCCCGCCCGCGCCATCCGCAGCACGGCTTGCTTCGCCTCATAGATGAGATGGTCCGGATTCGCCAGCACTCGGTCCGTCTCGCGCAAATAGCCGAGACGCTTCGCATCGTGCCCGCTCGAAGACACTTTGGCCATGCCGATCGTCTCGAACGCCCGGTTCAGATAAGGCTGCAAGTCGGCTTCCGGAAGCCCGGCGCTCTTGCTGATCCGCAGGGCGAACTCCTTGCTGCCGCCGCCCGCCGGAATCAAACCCACTCCGGTCTCGACAAGGCCGTAATACGTCTCGGCGGAGGCGATGACCTGATCTGCGGGCATACACGCCTCCACGCCGCCGCCCAGCGTCATCCGGTGAGGCGCGGCCACGACCGGTTTCTCCAGTTTTTTCACCGCGTACATGGCGTTCTGGAACAGGCGGATGATATTGTCCACTTCGTCCCATTCCTCTTCCTGCGCTTCCATGAGCAGCAGCATCAAATTGGCTCCGACGCAAAAGTTGCGGCCCTGATTGGCGATGACCAGTCCTTCGTAATTCCGCCGTACCTCCTCGACGCTCTGCGCGATCATGCTCAGAATGTCGCCGCCGATCGCGTTGTTCGGGGAATGGAACTCCAGGCACGCCACGCCGTCGCCCAGGTCGATCAGGCTGGCTCCACCATTGCCCCGAATCGTGCGCCCGCGCTCCTTTAAGCTTCGCAGGGACACGACCTCCGGCCGCTCCTCCGCCTGCTTGTATTTCCCTTCATGAACGTAGAACAGCGAGCCATTCTCCTTGCGATAAAACGTCTCGTTCCCCTGAGAGATCCAATCTTTCACCCATTGCGGAACCGATGTCCCTTCCCGTTCCATCCGCTCCGCCGAACGGGCGAGCCCGATCGCGTCCCACGTCTCGAACGGTCCAAGCTCCCAGTTAAAGCCCCATTTCATCGCCTTGTCGATTTCTTCGATCGTATCCGCGATTTCGCCGACTTTCTCCGCGGAATAAACGAGCACCTGCTTAAGCAGGCTCCAGGCCAACCCGGAATAGCGGTCGCCCCCGGCCAGCAGCGCCTTGACCTTCTCCCTAGCGCCTTTGGCCAGCTTGGCGGCCTCCAGCGAGCCGGACGTCACCTTCTTCTGCGGCGAATACGTCATCGCGGCCAGATCGAGCGAGGCGATCTCGCTTCGGCCGTCCGGCCCTTTCGTCTTGCGATAGAAGCCTTGCCCGGACTTCTCGCCGAGCCAGCCTCTCTCTACCAACCGCTTTATTGCCTCCGGAGCGATGAAAGCCTCCTTCTCCGCTTCGTCCGGAACATTGTCGTATACGTTGTCCGCCACATGCACGAACGTATCGATACCGACAAGGTCCAGCGTGCGGAACGTCGCGCTTTTCGGCCGGCCTATGGCCGGACCGGTCACCGCATCGATCTCCTCCACCGTAAACCCGCCCGTCTCCATCTCCCGAAGCGTCGCCAGCATCCCGAAAGTGCCGATTCGATTCGCAACGAAGTTCGGCGTGTCCTTGGCGACCACGACGCCCTTACCGAGCGTATTCTCGCAGAACGACTTCATTCGGGCGACCAGCTCCGGACTCGTATCCCGGCCCGGCACGATCTCCAGCAGCTTCATATAACGGGGCGGGTTAAAAAAGTGTGTCCCCATAAAATGCCGCCGGAACGCCTCGCCGCATTGCGCCGACATCGCGTCGATCGAGATTCCCGACGTATTGGACGAGACGATCGTGCCGGGCTTCCAGCAACGCTCGATTCGGGACAGCAGTTCCTTTTTCACCCCTAAATTTTCTACGACGACCTCGATCACCCAATCGACCTCGCCGATCGACGCCAGATGATCGTCCAGATTGCCCGGCGTAATGCGCTCCAAGAACGCCTCGTCGTAGAGCGGGGGCGGGTTCGTCTTCTTCAGCTTGGCGACGGCGGCCGCGGCCAGCCGGTTGCGCACGGCGGGACGCTCCAGCGTCAGCCCCTTGGCGGCTTCTTCCTCAGTGAGCTTGGCGGGCGTCATGTCCAGCAGCAGGCATGGGATGCCGACGTTGGCCAGGTGGGCGGCGATGCCGGAGCCCATAATGCCCGAACCGATGACTGCGGCTTTGCGAATCGGCTTGTTCATCTCGTCTAACCTCCGATCGAATGGTTCTGGCGAAGCGGCGAATCGCCGAACACGGCCTGCTCCAAAATTTCCGCAATGTCCTTGGCCCGCACGTCGTCCGCTTCCTTCATTTTCGTTCCGTCCTCCATCATCGTGAGGCAGTAAGGACAGGCGCTGCCGATGACGGTCGGTTTCACTTCCAGCGCTTGCTCGGCGCGGGCCAGATTGACGCGCTTGCCCGCCGTTTCCTCCATCCACATCATGCCGCCTCCCGCGCCGCAGCACATTCCGTTCTCGCGGCTTCTGGCCATCTCGGCCAGCTCCACTCCGGGAATCGCTTTCAGCACGTTGCGGGGCTCGTCGTACACGTTGTTGTAACGCCCGAGATAGCAGGAGTCGTGGTACGCGATGCGTTCCCTGACCTCGTGGCGGGGATGGAGCTTACCTTCCCGGATCAGCCTGTCGAGCAGCTGCGTATGGTGCAGCACCTCGACGCCTTCGAGGCCGAAGTCGGGGTATTCGTTTTTGAACGTGTTAAAAGTATGCGGGCAGGCGGTGACCATCTTCCGCACGCCGTATTTGCGAAACGTCTCGATGTTGTCCGCCGCGAGCTGCTGGAACAGCATTTCGTTGCCCATCCGGCGCGGCGTGTCGCCCGAGTTGCGCTCCTCGTTGCCGAGGATGGCGAAGCGGACTCCGGCCTCGTTCAGCAGCCGGGCGAGCGCCCGCGATACTTTGCGCGCCCGCAAGTCGTAAGCCCCAATCGAGCCGACGAAAAACAGATAGTCGAAATCCGGATTGTCTTTTACCGTAGGGACGCGTACGCCTTCGATCTCTCCGGTCCATTTGTCGCGGTCGCTGCGGCTCAGTCCCCAGGGATTGCCCTGGCGCTCGATGTTCTGCAGAGCGCGCTGGCCTTCGTGCGGAATACTGCCCTGCATCAGCACGAGGTGGCGGCGGAGATCGACGATCTTGTCGACGTGGCTATTGCCGACCGGACATTGGTCCTCGCAGTTGCGGCATGTCGTGCAGGACCAGATTTCGTCTTCGGTCATGACGCCTCCGATCAGCTCGGTCTGCTCCGGATTCCCGGAGGGCTCTGCCGTCCAAGAGGCTTGCTGCCAGGCGAGCGTCGGACGAATGTCGGTGATTGCGCCTCCCATTCCGTCCCATGCAACCTTGTTGTCCGCCGCACCCGACAGCGAATGCATCTTCGCTGCGCTGCCTCCAAACGCAAACTCCGGTACCCAGGGAGACTTGCCCGTCACGGCGGCCCCTTTTTCCGTCAGGTGATCTCTTAGCTTTGTGATGAGGTGCATCGGCGACAGCGTTTTGCCTGTGTTCGAGGCCGGGCATACGTTCGTGCAGCGACCGCATTCCACGCAGGCGTAAAAGTCGATCATCTGCTTCCGCGTGAAGTCCTCGATTCGGCCGACACCGAACGATTCCGCCTCTTCGTCCTCCAGGTCGAGCTTCTTCAGCTTGCCGGGCGTCTCGGCGCGGCCGAGCCAGAGATTGATCGGGGCGGAAATCAGGTGAAAATGCTTCGACTGCGGAACATAGACGAGAAAAGCGAGCAGCACGAGCAGATGCAGCCACCAGAAGATGTAGAAGAGCGCTTGCGACGCCGCGGCGGGCAGATCTTGGAAGGCTAGCGCGATCGCGGAGGATACCGGCGCGTAGCCCGAATATTCGAGGTCCAACCATAGACGCTCGAAGCCTAGGGACAGCAGCACGGACAGCATGAGCGAGAAAATAAAATAGAGAACGAGGCCAGGCTTCCAGCCGCGCTTCAGCCTGCTCAGCTTCTCCCCGTAGCGCCGGTAAGCGGCGTAGCCCATCGCGACGAGAATGAGCAGAACCGTTATTTCCTGCAGCAGACCGAACAGCTCGTAGGCTGGAAGCGGCAGATGTCCGCCCGCGGTTAACCCTTTTACGATCAGATCGATCGCCCCGAATTGCAAAATAATGAACCCGTAAAACACGACGAAATGCATGAGGCCGCTGCGAAGGTCCTTAAATAGCTTTTTCTGACCGAACACTTGCGCAAGGAACGTCCTCGTCCCTTCTTTTCCCCGCACATGGAGCTCAGCCGCCTGCCCCAGCTTTACGTACAGGTACCGATGATGCACGGCTCTTCCGAACAAATAGCAGCCGTACCCGGTTACCGCCAGAAATAAAAGCGCGTTTATCGTCGGCCACACGGTCGCCCGCCCTCCCCTCCCGCTTTTTCTCATGATATGGCCGGAAGGCGAATAAAATGAATGAGGCTTCATTCAGCAAACGATTTTTTCTACTGGGGTGCGTGCGATGACGGGAAGAAAAAGGAAGAAGTACGGCCTCATTCTCGATGCCGCCGAGAAGGTGATCGCCAGCAGCGGCTATCACGGCGCTCAAGTGTCGCGCATTGCGAGGGAAGCCGGCGTCGCGGACGGCACGGTCTACTTGTATTTCAAAAACAAGGAGGACCTTCTCGTATCTCTGTTTCGGGAACGTCTCGGCTCACTCGTTCAGCGTTTTCACGAGAGCATACGGGAGACGCACACCGCCGGGGAAGCGCTTCGCATCGTATGCGGCATCCACTTCACGATGCTGGAGAAGCACCCGGATCTCGCCCACGTCACCCAGATCGAGCTGCGGCAGAGTTCCCCTGGGCTGCGAAGCGCCATCGGACTTACCGTTAAGCCCTATATCGTGCTGATCGAGAATATCGTAAGAAAGGGGATCGAGGAGAAGACGTTCCGCGCCGATCTGGACACGAAGCTGATCAGGCTGCTTCTGTTCGGGGCGATGGACCAGGTCGTCACCTCGTGGATAATCTCGGGACGGAAATATTCGCTGTCGGGGCAGGTAGACAAAACCGTAGACTTCTTCCTGAGAGGCTTGGAGAGGTAATCCAAAAAGCCGATTTTGATCACGAAGCGGTTCAGGGCTGTGAACTCGGCGTGTCCACAAAGAGAGGAGAGCATGCGATGAACATTTACGTTATTTTGAAGCAGACCTTCGACACCGAGGAGAAAATCGTGCTGCGGGACGGACAGATTGAGGAGGACGGCGTCAAGTTTGTGATTAACCCGTACGACGAGTATGCCGTGGAGGAGGCGATCCGGCTGAAGGAACGGTACGGCGGCACGATCGTGGCCATATCCGTCGGCCCGGATCGCACGGCGGAGGCGCTGCGGACCGCGCTGGCGATGGGGGCCGACGAAGCGGCGCTGATCTCCGACGAGCGTATCGGCCAAGACGAATACTCCGTCTCCAGGACGCTTGCCGCCTATTTGAAAACTCAATCTTCGCAGCCGTATGACCTCATCCTCGGAGGCAACTTCTCGATCGACAACGGAAGCGGGCAGGTGGCCGTCCGGCTTGCGGCGCTGCTGGACATCCCGCATGCCTCATCCGTCACTAAGCTTTCGATTGAAGGGGACCGGGCCACGGTTCTGCGCGACGCCGAAGGGGACGCCGAGACGATCGAGCTGACGCTGCCAGCGCTGATCACGGCGCAGCAAGGGCTGAACGAGCCCCGCTACCCTTCGCTTCCCGGCATCATGAAGGCGAAGAAGAAGCCGCTGCGGACGCTAAGCCTGGAAGACATCGGCCTGACGGAAACGGACATCGCGCCGAAGACGAAGCGGGAGTCGCTGGCGCTGCCTCCGGCTCGCCAAGCCGGAAAGCTGCTGAAGGGCGATCCGGCACAGCAGGCGGCGGAGCTGGTCAAGCTTCTGCGCACGGAAGCGAAAGTCCTGTAACCCATTCAAGTCCAATAGAGAAGGAGGAACGAACGATGAGCCAGACTTATGCGATTATCGCGGAGACGCGTGAAGGCAAGCTGAGGCAGGTGACGTTCGAGGCGATCGAAGCGGCCAGGCAGGCCAAAGGGGAGAACGACCGGATCGCCGCCGTGCTGATCGGGCATCAGGTGTCAGAGCTGGCGGAGGAGTTGGTGCGCTATGTGGATGGCCCGGTGCATGTCGTCGACCGACACGACCTCGCGGTCTATCATGCCGAAGCGACACTCGCGGCGGCGAGCGCAGCGCTGAACGAGCTGAGTCCCAGCGCCGTCTTCCTCGGCCACACGGCGATCGGTCGGGATTTGGCCCCGATGTTCGCCGCCCGCCTGGACGCGGGGCAGATTTCCGACGTCACCGCGATCGAAATCGCCAAAGATGGCAGTCCTCTTTACGTCAGGCCGCTGTATGCCGGCAAAGCCTTTGAACGTAAACGGTTCGTCGAGAACGCCGGCATTCAGATCGTCACCGTCCGGCCCAACAACTTCCCGGCAGCAGAGCCGCTTCCCTCCTCTGGCCCGGTCGTCGTCTCCGGCGCATCGCCGCTCCCGAACCTTCGCTCGGCCGTAAAGGAGGTCGTCCGCAAAACATCCGGCAAGGTCGACCTAACCGAAGCGAAGATCGTCGTCTCCGGCGGCCGCGGCGTGAAGAGCGCCGAAGGCTTCAAGCCGCTGGAGCGGCTAGCCGAGGCGCTAAATGCCGCCGTCGGCGCTTCGCGCGGCGCATGCGACGCCGGCTACTGCGACTACGCGCTGCAGATCGGGCAGACCGGCAAAGTCGTCACCCCCGAAATCTACATCGCCTGCGGCATCAGCGGCGCGATCCAGCATCTGGCCGGCATGAGCCAGTCCCGTGTCATCATCGCCATCAACAAAGATCCGGAAGCGCCGATCTTCAAGGTGGCCGACTACGGCATCGTCGGGGACCTGTTCGAGGTCGTTCCGCTGTTGACGGAGGAGTTCAAGAAGGCGCTCGCTTAACGACGGGAACGGAGACGGCCGCAACGGAACGGCCTCCTGACGAAAAGGCACAGGAACCCCCTCCTCCGGGAGATTCCAGTGCCTTCGTTGTAATCGCCGTCGCTAGACCAAGGAAGACAGATCGGCTGTCAGCGTCTCGATCGGCTTCGCGCTGAGCGAAGACAGCTCGTACACGAACGACGGTCTCGGCTGGTCGGCGATCTCTCTGACGATCAGTTCCTCGCCGTGCAGCTCGTCGAGGCGAGCGGACAGAATACGGGGCGTGACGGGCTGCAGCACGCGACGTATTTCCTGAAATCTGCCGTGCTGGTAATTCAACGCGACGAGCACCGGCACATTCCAGGCTTTGGCGGACAGTGCCCCATGGCCGATCCGCGCCTCGGAACTGCGGATTGCCTGGGCCGCCTCCCGGTAGAGCTTGCCTTTCTCGGTGAGCTTGTACTCCGGCAGCAGAGGATGGCGACGCTCCAGAGGAGTCAGGTGATGGATGAGTTCCGCGTCGCTTAGCTGCTTCAGATTGTCGCTGAGCCTGGCCGGCGCAATGTCCAGCTGCCTCTGCAGCGGGGTAAACCTGCCGCCGCTGTTCTCGAGAGAGAGCAGAATCGGGATGGTCCAGCGGCCGGACAGCCGCTGCGCAAGCTGCAGCACGAATTGCTCTTTGCTCAAAGCTCCGTCAACTGCTCCGAAAGCATGAGCGAGTGACCGTCCGGATCGGCGAAGGTCGCCAGCTTGACGAAATCGTCGATGACTTCGATTTCTCCGGAGAAGCTGACGTCAAGCCGCTTGAGCTTGCTCACGGCATCCTCGATATCCGCCACGTCGAATACGGTAGAAGACGTCGAAGGCTCGACCGTCTCCGCTTCGGAGAAGCCGATCACGCAGCCCTCCGTATTCGTCTTCACCATCGCCATGCCCCACTCCGGATTGTGGAATAGCACCTCGAAGCCCAGCTTTTCGGTATAGAACGCCAGCGTACGCTCAATGCTTTTGACGCTGTACCATACGGTAAATCCCGGAACAAACATCTCATCACCCTCCTTTTACTACCGAAATTATACCAAGTATATTTACGGTAGTAAAGCATCGTTTTTCTGAATGGAAAGAACGTCGGGGAGGAAAAAGCAGGAAAATCGGCGCTCGGAGTCGAATCCGTCGGAATAAGCAGCAGCGACGATATTCCGCTCTGCGCGATAGGAGGCGTACGCATTGACCGAAATGACGAAAAAAGCCTCTCGCTCCGACGATTCAGGCGAAAGACTTTCAAAATCCGCTCGGCTAGACCTGCTGATCGAGAGCCAAGACCGCCTTGGCGCCGATGACATTATCCGTTTCGTAGACCGCATATTCAGCATCAACCTGAAGGAGATGCCCCTTCTGCCCGGCCATAACGACCGCAGCCTCCCCGCGCCCGCAGCGCCAGGAACGGTTCTCGACGCCTGGTTGGAGCGGGTCGAAGGCAAGGCGTCCGCCGCGGATATTCGCGGCATGATCAATCAGGCTTTCGGCATCAACCTGGAGGCCCTTTCCGCGCTGGAGGGAAAAAGGATTGCCTTGTTTTCCAAGCGGCAATGGATGGTTCGGGACGATCGCGACCTGTTCGAGTTGCGGACGGGCGACGGCGACGCGGACGTGACCGTCCGTCCGACGGCGTACTTGCTCGAGCGCATCGGCTCCGGAGAGCTGCCAGCGCTTGAGCCATTAATCGCGCTGGGGTTCGGCCGCAACGTTTCCGAGAACTGCTATTTCTACGCCAGCTCTGACGGAAAAGCCGTTGCCGATGCCTTCAAAGGACGGACGATGGCGGCGATCCTGAATGCTATCCGGGAACATTACGCCCATCTGTAGCGGAACGCCTTACTTCCCGAACGAGGATAGAAACTTGACGCGATCGCCCATCGGAGGAACGTTGTCGTCCTGCAGGACGACCTCCAGGATGGCCGGACCTCCCGCCGACATCAGACCGGCGACGACGTCTTGCCGGAGGTCGTCCATCCCAAGGATTCTGTAGCTGGGGATGCCCATGGCTTCGCCCATCGCGGCGATGTTGACGGCTTCCTGCTCGAACGACGGATGGGTTCTCTTGAACTGAAGCGAATGCCCGTGGTAGACCATTCCCAGCCGAGCGTTGTTCATCACGACGAACAGGATCGGCAAGCCCAGCTCCTTCGCCGTCAAAATTTCCATCCCGTGCATGAAGAAGCAGCCGTCGCCCGTCAAGCATACGACCGGGCGTTCCGGCTCGGCCAGCTTCGACCCGATCGCCGAACCGATGCCGCTGCCCATGGCGCCGAAATGAACATTGATGGCGTAGGAGTCGGATTCCGTTACCTTCATGCAGTGAATGACGTAGGACATGAACTCGCCGATGTCTACCGCGTAGCGGGTGTTGCGGGGCAGACAGCTCTGGAGGCCGAGCAGCACGTTTTTCGTATTGTATTCCCCGTCCGGCTCCGCGAGCGCCGTCGCCGCGGCCGCCGGAACGGGCCCGGCGCTCCCGCGCGCCGCGTTCGGAGCCTGCGCCCTAAGCTCGTCGATCAGCATAAGCAGGCTGAGTCGAATGTCGCCCAATACGGGAATATCGATCTCGTATTTGCGGTTGAACACCGTGGAGTCGAAGTCGAGCTGAATCGTCAGCCTGCCCCTCGTCAAGCCGGGATTATAGTTGTTCGTCGCCGTCTCTCCCAAGCTCGACCCGACGATCAGCAGAGTCGGGAGCGAGTCGTCGGAGACGATGGCCGAAGCGGTCTCATGTCCCGCGAAGCCGAAGATCCCCGCATACAGCGGATGATTGTCCGGTATGTAGCCTTTCGCTTGCGGCGTCGCCATCATCGGCCACTGAAGCAGCTCGGCAAGCTCGACAAGCGCTTCGACCGAGCCTCTGACGCCTTGTCCGGCAAGAATGCAGCCCCTCCCGTTATCCAGCAGCGCCCGGGCCGCCCGTTCGATCGCAGCCGGATCGGGAACCATCGGCCTACGGGACGCGCCCGTGGGAATGTCCGGCATGCCGATCTCGGCATGCTGAACGTCGATCGGCACCGCGATGTGTACGGGACCCGGAACGCCGGAGACGGCAATCCGGTGGGCTTTCGCCACTTCTTCGAGCAGGTGCCCGGCGTCCTTGACCGCGACGCTGTACTTGGTAACGGGACGAAAGACCGGAACGACGTCCAGCTCCTGCGACGCGTTTAATCCCATCGTGCCTACGGGAACGGCACCGGTCAGGAACAGGACGGGAAGATGCTCGCGCATCGCGTTCGCCGCCCCGGTGACCAGGTTCGTAGCGCCCGGTCCGCTGCAGCCGATGCAGACGCCCAGCCCGCCGCCGTATTTCGCGTAAGCCGCCGCCATGTAGGAGGCCGCTCCTTCGTGCTTGGCCACGACCGGCTCGAGCTCCGGCAGCTCGCACAGCTCGTCGAAGAACGCGTTGACCGAGCCTGCCGGAATGCCGAATAGACGTTTGACCCCGCTTCCCTTCAAATACTCCAATACCGCTCGCGCCGCTCTCATTTACTCCACCTCCAAAATATTCCTGTCCATCAAACGGATGAAATCCTCGGCCGGCATCGGGGGACTGAAGTAGTAGCCCTGCATCAGCCGGCAGCCCCGTTCCGACAAAAATTGCACATGCTCTCTCGTCTCCACGCCTTCGGCGATGACGTTAAGGTTCAAATTCCGCGCCAGCGTAATGATCGTTTGGGTTATCGCGGCGTTGTCCTCCTCGCTCGAAATTCCTTGCAGGAAGGACTTGTCGATTTTCAGCGTATCGATCGGCAGGCTTTTCAAATAACCCAGCGACGAATACCCCGTGCCGAAATCGTCTATCGCGATTTTAATTCCCGAGCTTTTCAATTCCTTCATCGTCTTTAACGTCTGTTCCCGATTTTTGATAATCAGATTTTCGGTCAGCTCCAGCTGCAGATGTCCGGGAGTCAGATCGGCCTCCGACAACGCGTTCTTGACCAAGGAGAACAAATTGTTCTGCTCGAATTGCCGCGCCGACAAATTCACCGAAATGCTGTTCAGCGGATACCCCCGCTTCAGCCACTGCTTGATCTGGACGCAAGCCTTTTTCAGCACCCATTCGCCGATCGGAATAATCAAAGCCGTTTCTTCGGCGATCGGAATAAACTGATCGGGCGAGATCATCCCCCTGGCCGGGTGGTTCCATCTCAGCAGCGCTTCTACGCCCACGATCCGTCTCGTCGGATAATCGATCTGGGGCTGGTAATAGATGACGAGCTCCTCTTGATCGAGCGCTTTGTACAGGTCGTTTTCCAATTTAATGCTTTCGATCGTCCGAACGTCCATGCCTGCGCGGAAAAAATGATAGCTGCTGCCGGATATTTCCTTCGACTTGTACATCGCGGCGTCCGCATTCTTGATCAGAGTCTCCGTCGTATCTCCATGATCGGGGTACAGGCTGATGCCGATGCTCGCCTTCATATAAATCTCGTTTTCCATGAGCTGGAACGGCTCCGAGAAGGCATCCACGACTTGATGGACGACCTCCAGCACTTCGTCCTCGGTACGGATATGGGGGAGAAAAATGGTGAATTCGTCGCCGCCCTGCCGGGATACGGTGGCGCCGAGCGGAACGCATGCCGACAACCGTTTCGCAACGTCGCGCAGCAAGAGATCGCCGTAGCTGTGACCCAGCGAGTCGTTGATAAACTTGAAGCGGTCCAGATCCAGATAAAGCACGGCCAATCTCTCGCCCGTAATCTGCGCGTGGGTCAATCCCTGCTGCAGCCTGTCCTTCAGCAGCAGGCGGTTCGGCAGATCGGTCAGACTGTCGAAATAAGCGCGGTACTTGATTTCTTCCTCCATCTGTTTCCGCTGCGTAATGTCTTTGAAGGTGACGACCTCCCCGATGATCTCGTCGCCTTCGCGGATCGCGGAGATGACGTATTCCACCGGAAAGCCGGAGCCGTCTTTTCTGTAAAACTTGTCGTCCTCGTAGAATCTGTCCCTGGCGCCATCCGAAGCGGCCGCCGCCTCATCCGACATTCTCGCCAGCTTCTCTTTGAATACGAGGCAGGCGGGCTGGCCGATCAGCTCGTTCTTCTTGTCGTATCCCAGCATGGCGACGCCAGCCGGATTGCAGAATGTGATCCGGCTGTCGAGATCCAAGCCGAATATCCCTTCTCCCGCGGAGTTGAGAATCAACTCCTTCTCGCGGCTGAGCTGCCGCAATTCGGCGATCACCCGCTCGAGCTCCTCGTTCTTGACCGTAATCTCCGATGTCCGCTCCTGAATGATGTTTTCCTGCTTCTCCATGTACAGCAGGTTGGATAACGTCGACGCGGTCGTGTCTACGATCGATTGCGCCAGCTGCAGCGTCGCTTCCGAATAGACGAAGTCCCCCTCGCCGAGATTGACTACGGCGATGGCGCCCAGCACTTCTCCCATCGCGACCAAGGGAAGCATGAGCAGTCCCTTCATCCCGAATTGGCGGCAGAGCTCGTGATTCGGTCTGCCGTCGGCGAACACGTCCGGGATGAGCACCGCCTTCTTCGTCCGGATCACCTCTTGGAATACCGGATCGTTGCTTTCGTCGATCCGGACCAGACTGTGAGTCCGTATCCAGTCTTCTTCCGACCAGTCGCTGTCCTTGCTCAGCTTGGCGGGCTTGATTTTGTTTTCCGCGATAGGGTCGAGCAGATGTACGCCGATGTTGTAATTCTCCAGCACCTTCCCTAAATAGAAAAAGCACCTGTCCAAGCTTTCTTGCAGCGTCGAGCTCATGGACAGATCGCGCGTAACGTCCAACAGCAGTTGCTTCTCGGCGAGAAGATTTTCTTTATGCGCCAAGTTCCGGGCATTCTGTATCGCTACGGCCGCCATATTCACATAGGCTTCGACCGTCTGGATTTCCGACTCCGTCAAGTTCATCGGTACGCCGTAATCGAACAGAAACACAAGGCCGAACAGCTCCTGTTCGAAGGAAATCGGCAGCACCAGCAGCGACTTGATCTGGAAGCCTTGCACCGCACGGGGGTCCGGCCGGTTGTCCATGGACGTGTCGGGAATATAGACGGTCTTCTTCGTGTCGATCACTTCTTTGGCCAGCAAATCCACTTCCGTATCGATCACGTGCATGTCCAGCGTCCAGCCGTTGATCACTTCCGGTTTGCCGACGTAGCCCCGAAACGTTCCATCCGCCTGCGGCAAATAGATGCCCACGGAATCGCATTGGACGATTTCTTCGGAGATGGCCGTCGTAACGTGCTCCAGCACTTCCCGCAACTCGAGCTTCGTATTGATCAGCTTCGTCAGATGGGCGAGCCGTGAGTACCTCATTTGTTCTTTTAACATGTCCCTAACCCTCGCTCCCGTATAGATCATCTATTATACCGCATCCTTATCGGATTTCTGTCCGATGGCCGTGTTACACACATTTCTACATTTATTCTGGATTTCCTGTTAAAAGCTGCTGCTATTTGAATTTTAGTGGAGGACGGTGCTTTGTCCCGATCCGAAAAAAAGACAGAACGCGGGTTCTCCCGGTTCTGTCGGTTCGCGACATAGCCCTAAGCTGCGAAAAACGAAACAAATCGGCTCCGCATTCTTGCTGGTATTCGCAACGCTCGAAAGCAACGCATTGGAGTTCATCCACGCAGAGAGAGTGTCGCCGATTCTTCCCTGCTGTATAACAATACGCCGTCTCTATCGATGCTTTCGAGCAGAAGTTCATCGTCCAGCTCGTTCATTCTCACGATGTCCAACGAATACAACCCCACGTTCTCGCGCAGCTTAGTATGGAGAGAAAGGGGGATATCGTCGCCGATTAAAGCCAGATCGATATCGGAGTTTGCTCTGGCGTCTCCTCTGGCTCTTGATCCGAATAATAGAGCCTGATCCACTGTTTTTTCTTCCGCCAAAATCGAGACGATTCTATCTTTGATGCTCTCAGGAAGGTTTAACATGATTACGGATCACCTCCGCGATCTTATCGTGAAGATAGCCCCTGATACGACAGAACGGACTTAATCGCTTTCCACGCGGTTTCATAGGTGTATTCGAATCTTTGTATGATAGCGTCTCGAACGTATTCATTAAAGTTCGGTTCGCGAATCGCTGAACCTAATGACTCTAGAGCGCTCCCAAATTGTTTTTCGCTATACAGCACTTTGTTAGCCCTCACTTTTTGGGTCATCGCCGCCGAACCTCCTCTAACCGAATCAATTGTTCGTACGCTTCATTATAACACATTTCCTATGGCCTCAAATCGCAACCCCCACCCGCTACTCCCGCTCCAAAGCCAGCTCCCCCGTCCTGTCGTTCTTCAGCATGATTCTGGCTTCGAACGCTTCTCCGCCGCCCGTCCCCGGGAACTTGAGCTTGCCGGTCCGGCCCTTGCCGATCAACGCCTTGACCATCGCGTCCGTTAACGTTCGACCCAGGCTTTCTTTCCAGATGACGAACTTGCAGCCCGCTTTGTAGTGACTGCACCCGTAGCCTTTGCGCCCCATGAAAATGTTGCCCCCGCACCCCGGGCTCGGGCAGACGCCGATCACGGCCGGCTCCCCGCTCTGCTCCGCGGACGACGACTTGGCCGCCGATGCCCGCTTCGCCGGAGATTTCTTCGCGGCGACGGCGACCGAACCGCCCGTCTCTCCGCCGCCTGACGCCTTCTTGCCGCCTCGCGCCCCTTTCGCCGCCGGTTCCGGTCTGGCGAACGCGTTTCTGGCCGCAGGATGTTGAACGTTAACCTTGTCGATAATCAACCTCGTAAACTTTTTCACGTTGCCCATGAACGCCTCGACCGAAGCTTGTCCGCGCGAAATCTCCGTCAGCCGCCGCTCCCAGTGTCCGGTCATCTCCGGCGACGTCAGCAGCTCGATGCCCGCTCCGCGGATGAGCTCGACCGCCGTTCTTCCTTTGGGCGTAATGACGATCCGCTTGCCCTGCATGTCGATGTAGCCGACCTGCTTCAGCCGTTCGATCGTCGCCGCGCGCGTCGCCGGAGTGCCGAGACCGGAATCCTTCATCGCGTCGCGCAGCTCCTCGTCCTCGATCTGCTTGCCTGCGCTTTCCATCGCCTTCAGCAGCGTTCCTTCGGTGTACGGCTTCGGAGGCTGCGTCTCCTTCTCCTTGACCTCGGCGTCCGCGCAGACGACGGGCTTCTGCGGATCGACCTCGAACGGCGCGTCCGTCTCCTGTTCCTCTTCCTCCGCCGCCCCGTCGTCCTTTTCCTTGCCTTTCTCCTTGCTCCCGCCTTTGGCCGCGGGAACGTCGCCCGCATAGATGATCTTCCAACCGAGAGACAGCAGCTGCTTCACCGTTGTCTTGAACATCTCCTTCTCCACCTCGGTCAGCACGGTATGCACTTTGTACTCCGCCGCCGGGTAGAAGTGGGACAGAAACCTTTTCACGACCAGATCGTACAGCTTGCGCTCGTCCGGGCTCAGCCCCTGCGGTTTTCTCATCGTCGGCATGATCGCATGGTGATCCTCGACCTTGGCCGGATTGCACACGTTCTTGTTGTTCGCGTGGACGAACCGCTTGTTCGCGCCGTTCACGAAATCCCCGTATTCCGGAGAGTTCCGCATCGCGTCCAAAATCTTGTGCATCTCCGGGATGTTCTCCGCATTCACGTAGTTCGAGTTCGTACGCGGGTACGAGATGATCTTGTGCTTCTCGTAGAGCGCCTGCGCGACGTCGAGCGTCTTCTTGGCGGAGAAGCCGAACTTGCCGTTCGCCTCCCGCTGCAGCAGCGTCAGGTCGTACAGCTTGTACGGATACTCCTTCGTATCCTTGACCTCGTAGCTCGCGATCGCTCCCGTCTTGCCCCTCACCTTGTCGGCGATGGCCTTCGCCTTCTCGGGATCGGTCAGCCTGTCGCCCTGCCAATTCCCTCTATACGGAGCGCCGCCGCTCTGCTCGAATGTCGCCGCAATCTCGTAAAATTTCAGAGAATCGAACGATTCGATCTGCCTCTGCCGGTCGTAGATCAGCGCCAGCACCGGCGTCTGCACCCGGCCGACGGACAGCAGCTCGTTATGCTTCGTCGTGAACGCGCGCGAGCCGTTCATCCCGATCAGCCAGTCCGCTTCGCTGCGCGCGCGGGCGGCCTGGGTCAGGTTCGCGTATTCCGCATTGTCCTTCAACTGATCGAACCCTTTGCGAATCGTCTCCGCCGTCAAGTCGGAAATCCACAGCCTTTTCACCGGATGCTGCAAGCCCAGATGTCTGACGATGAGGGAGAAAATATGCTGACCTTCGCGTCCGGCGTCGCACGCGTTGACGAGTTCGCCGCTGCGCGCCGCCAAGTCCGCGATCACCTGGAGCTGGTCCTTCGTCCGAGGATTGGGCAATAGCTTGAAATCGTCCGGAATGATCGGCAGATCGCCGAATCTCCACTTTTTATATTTCTCGTCGTAGAGATCGGGTTCGGCCAATCCGATCAGATGACCGATCGCCCAGGTAATAATATAGCGTTCGCCCTCCAGATAAGAGCGTTTGTTCTGCGCCTTCGGCTCGATCACGGCCGCGATGTTGCGGCCCATGTCGGGTTTCTCCGCGATGACCAACGTCTTCAACACGGCTTCGTCCTCTCCGTTAACAATCCGCGCATCCGCTCCGCGAATCGATCATTATAGGTCGATTATATCACAGGATTTGCTCCTCCTCGCGAAAATGAACCTGCCGCCCTTCTCGGACGTCAGTTACGTATCCATATAAAAAGGCGTGATTTTCCAATGGTCGACTTGAAACTTAACAGAGTGGCAGCGGGGATTCTGATCGGCGCCCTGATGATGACCGCGGCTTGCAGCCCGCGCGAAGACGCGCCCGGGAGCCCGACAATCACCGGGACGACGGAGACGGGAACCGCGAACTCCCCAACCGCAGACGCTTCGGAAGCGGCCTCGCCAGTTGCGGCGCCGCTGGAATCCGCTTCGCCCGATCCCGCAGCCGAATCGGTCATGTCCGATGAATGGCAGCCACTACCGGAACGGCTTCGGTCCGAGTTGGCCCTGGAGTATCCGGAAGAAGACCGATTCGCTGAATGGCTTCGATCTTGGGCCGAACAAGACAACCCGGGCGATTATCCGGTTACCGTCATTCGGGCGGATCTCGACGGGGACGGCTTAGAACGCGAATGGGCTTCCGTCGTCTACGAGAGCCGGATCATGGAAGACGTCGAGTATCGCTACGCCTACGGAATCGTCGCGGCTCTGAACGACGGCGAGTACGAATGGCAAAGCTTCGTTTTCCCTGCGGAAGACTACGGTCGGGCGAAGATCGAACAGATCGGGGATTTGAACGGCGACGGCAAGCCGGAGATCGTCTGGGCTTCGCTGGGAATCGGGGCTCACACCTCTACCTTTACCTATACGGCGTCGGAATGGGAAGACGGCAAGCTGAACAACCTGCCGGGGGCCGCGATCATTCCTAGCGTGACCGAAGCCGGCATTCAGGGCGGAAAGCTGCGCATCTCCGGAGGGCTGATCCATTCCGTGGGGGCAGGCCCCTGGCAGAGAGAATACACCGATACGTATACGGTCGCGGATGGCGCGCTAAAACGGGAAAGCCGCGTTTTCGCCGAAGCTGCGACTCCGTATCATCTGTTGCTGGACGGGTTGTGGGCGGAAGCGGACGGCGACGCGAAGAGGGCGATCCGACAATATAAAGCCGCAGCTTCCTTGAAAGTCGAAAGCTATCTGGATTATGCCTTCGTCTTCGGAGGCGAATGGGTCGAAGGAGGAACGCTGAAGGACGAGGAAAAGAAGTTCGAGGAGATCGTTCGGCGATTCGCGGAGTTTCGGAAGGAACGGCTCGAAGCTCTGTCGCGGGGAGAGATCGAAGAGCGCGCATGCGCGTCCGCCACAAAGAAAAGCGGCTACGATGCGTCGTGGATCGCCTATCTCAACGCGCCGGCCGGCTACGCCAATCCGGTATGGAGCGACGAAACCGTATGCTCGGCAATCGCTGAGCGGATCTGACACTAGGGCGTGTATGCAAACCCGCTCAGGGGCATCTATCACCGCCTTTTCGCCCCCTGCTTCGTCACTTTTGCTTGACGTACCCCCGGTTGACGCGTCCCTTGGACGATCTCTGTACCCTATTCGAATCCTTGTATTTGGTTTGAAAAGAAAATGAAGCCTGCCCTACGGCAAGCTTCCATGCGAATCCCTATCCGGGCGCGGACCGTCACCACACCGAGAGCACGGCGATCCACGCGACCGCGGCCGCGGCTCCCCGAATGTAGTCGAACGATCTCCTACCGTTCCATATTCCGTAGACGGCAGCGATTAAAGCGCATACGAGAAAAAAGGTTTGAATCTGGTATCCGACCGAAGCCGAAGGATAAACCAGGCCCCAGACGAGCCCCGCGGCGAGAAATCCGTTGTGCAGGCCGCTGCTTGCGGCAAGCGGCTTGGAATCCCGCGCGAAGCCGGACGTCATTCCCCGAGATTGGCGATTGCCCGGAGACGTCCACAGCAGCGTTTCCGTCAGCAGCAAAATCACGTGCGCCAAAGCGACAAGCCCTACCAATACCGCTGCGACGATCATCGATGTCCACTTCCTTCCGCGTGCTTCCGTCTTCTTGATGCAGACAACCAACCGGAGCCAGAGCGCTTACGGTGTTGCTACTATATTATTTATTCGCCCTAGGGATCGGCTTATCACTTTGATTTGGCAAGGAAGCCGACGACTTCTTCCCGTCCCTGAAAACGACCGTCAATATCGAAGGAAGCAGCATTCCCCGCACGAGGAACGTATCGATCAGAATGCCGACGGTCATCGCGAATCCGAACAGGTACAGCTCCTGCATCGGTTGGGTGATCAGAACGCCGAACGTGGCCGCCAGAATCAGGCCCGCGGACGAGATGACTCCTCCCGTGGAGGCGACGCCCCGGCTTACCGCTTCTTTCCATGGGTAATGATCGGCCTCCTCCCGGATTCGGGATACGAGCATGATGTTGTAGTCGACGCCCAGGGCGACCATGAACACGAACGTGTATACCGGCATGCGGTAGCTGAACGTCTCGTAACCGAGCATGCCGTGGAAGACGGTCCAGGTCAGGCCGAGCGTCGCCGCGAACGACAGCACGATCGTCGTAAGCATGAGGAGCGACATTTTCCAGGAACGCGTCTGCGCGGTTAGCATGAGCCCGATCAACAGGGAGACGGACGCGAACAGCACGATCGTATCCCGTTCGTTCATGGTCCGGACGTCCGCCTGCTCCGCCGTCTGTCCGGCTATATGGAGCTTGACACTCTCCGAATCGAATCCGCTCCGCTCGAGCAGCGTTCGGCCTTCCTCCCGCCAGCGATCTATCCGGTTCAACGCTTCCGCTTCGTACGGGTTCGAGTTCATAACGGCCCGCAACCGAACCGCTCCTTTGTTCTCCGACCATTCGCCCGCCGAAATCCCGACCGCTCCGCCTCCCTTTTGCAGCTCCTCCGCGAATGCCGCAAGTTTGGATTCAACCTCGGCATCTCCCGCCAAGCTCTCTCCGCCTTCCAGTATGAGCGATACCGGGGCAAGCTCTCCCGGCGGGAACCGCGACTCCAGCAGTTCGAAGCCGACGCGGGAAGGCGTATCCGCGGGAAACGACTTCATCAGGTTAAAAGAGTATTGCAGCGACCCGATGTTCAACGAGGCCAAGGCCAGCAGCGCGAACAGCGTCGTCGCGATCGTCTTCGGCTTCCTCGTCACGAAGCGGCCCGTCCGCTCCCACAGCGGTATTCTTCTCTTGACATTCGCCCGCTCCGCGCCGATATTCGCACCGTTCCCGTTCGGCCCCGTCTTCGGGACGAACGGCCAGAACGCTTTGCGTCCGGCGATCGCGAAGACGGCCGGTATCAGCGTTAATCCCGCCAGCAGAATGACCGCCACGGCGATCGCGAATACCGGAGCGAAGCCGCGATACGGCTGGAAGACCGCCGCGAACAGCGCCAGCATGGACGCGAGAATCGTTCCGCCGCTGAACAGGATCGGTTCCGAGACGCGTGCCATCGCTTCTCCCATCGCTTCGTATTTCGAACCGCCCGCGGTCAGCCGTTCCCGATAGCGGGAGAAGACAAACAAGCAATAATCCGTAACGACGGCGAACAGCAAGATCATCATGATCGACAGAGACTGCTTGTCGATGACGAACCAACCGGCCCGCCCCGCCACTCCGAGCAGCTTGTCCACGACCGAGTAGACGATGCCCGCGATCACGAGCGGAATGACCGCCAGCAGCGGAGACCGGTAGATCGCCACGAGCAGGACGAGAATGAGCGCGACCGTCGCGATCATGAGCACGAAATCCGCGTTGCGGAACAGCGTCAGCGTGTCCGCGGAGATCGCGGCGGGGCCGGTCGTCTCCAGCCGGACTCCTTCCGCCCCGTGCCGCTCCCAATAGGCTTGGATTGCCTCCATCGCCTCCAGCGTCCTGTCGGAATCCAGGTCCGGTTGCAGTTCGGCGCTCAGCAGCAGCGTCGTACCGTCTTGCGATACCAAGCGGCTCCGTTCCGGCTCTGGAAGCGCATAGTACGGAATTGAGCTCTTAACCCCCGAAGATTTGCCCTCCGATTCGAGCCATCTGCTGAAGTCCGCTATTATTCCCAGCTTCTCCCCGTCCAGAGCTCCGTCGCTGTGGAACACGAGCAGAGCCGCCAAGCCGTCGCTTTGCGGGAAGCGCTCTTCGAGCACGCGCTGGGCGACGGCAGCCGGATTGGCGCCGTCCGCGCTCCCTTCCCCGGCGCTGACGGCGTATGGCTTCGCTCCGGGCGAGCTAACGGCAAGCGCGACAAGTAAAAGCAGCCACGCGGAGAGCGTCGTTATCGCTCCACGGCGGCTGCCGAATAAGACAAACCATTTGTTCCATCCTTGCGCATTCATCTCTCCATCCTCCCATCCGTTGTTCTCCCCGATTATCGAATCGGAAGATGAACGGACGGTGAACGGGGCATTACAATTGCGGCAGCCGCACGGTAAAAGTCGTTCCGCGCCCGAGCTCGCTCTCGACGTCGATCGTCCCGGCATGAAGCGCGACGATTTTCCCTGCGATGGATAAGCCCAGCCCGCTTCCGCCGTTCTCCGAGGAACGGCTGCGGGATTTGTCCGCCTTATGGAACCGGTCGAAGATCAAGGGAAGATCCTCTTCGGGAATTCCGCAGCCGGTGTCGCGGACTTTCACCGCGACTTGATTGCCCCGTTCCTCCCGGATGGAGACGGCGATCGTGTCTCCCGGCTCGCAGAAGCGGATGCCGTTGGACAACAGATTCATCCACACCTCGTGCAGCAGGTGAGCGTCAGCGATCACGAACGTCTCCGGAAGCTCAAGCTCCAGATTCAACTCCTTTTCCGACCACTGCCATTCAAGCGTAATCAGCGCTTCGCGAATCTGCTCGTCCAAGCGGAAGCTCTCCGTCTGGAGCCGCACGTCGTCCCGATCGAGCGAGGCCAGCTTCAGCAATTGCCGGCTAAGGGAAGACAGCCGCCGGCTCTCCCGCTCGATGATCCCCAAATATTGCTCGGTCTGTTCCGGCGTCGTTTGCTTGTCGCGCATCGCCTTGGCCAATCCCTGCATCGACGTAAGCGGCGTCTGGAATTCGTGAGATACGTTCGCCACGAAATCGCGGCGCATCCGGTCGAGCCGGCCGATCGAATCGGCCATCAAGGCGAAATGCTCGGCCAGATCTCCGATTTCGTCCTTGCGGCTGCGGGACTTCTCCAGTTCGACGTTGAAGTCGCCTTTGGCGATACGCCGGGTCGCTTCTTTAAGCACGTTGAGCGGCTTGACGATGTAGCGGCTCAAGACCGCGATCAGGACAAGACTCGCGAGGAAGGTCAACCCGATCAGAACGGCCGAGACGATCCGCACTTCTCCGATCTGCGCCTCCAGATCGGGACGGACGAATACGGCATAGCCGCCCTCCGGCGTTCGGACCGGAATGCCGACCGTATTGCGCACGCTGTTCTCGAACAGGGCGAACAGCCTTACCCTCCCGTTCTCTTCCTCCATCCCGTGAAAGACGCCGCCGTCCAGAACGAGACGGATCGCGGAGTCGTCGAGCGTGCCATGCTTGAAAGCCCGCCCGAACGTCTTTCCTTCCAAGCGCTCGTCGACGGCATAAATCTGGAAGCCAAGCTTCGCGACCGCCGCTAAGTATTGTTCGAGGCTCGACTGCATCCCTTGCTCGTATAGCTCCCGGATGCTCTCTGCCATCTCCCAGGCTTTCGTCTCGCTCTCCGATTTCATCCGCTCCTGGTAGTAAGCTCCCGTCAACGCCAGCCCGACGATGCCGCTGACGAAGGCGATGCCGACGAACGTCGCCACGATTCGCACGTATAACGTTCTCACTCGTCCTTCACCTCGAGCTTGTAGCCGAGCCCCCGGATCGTAGCGATGACGAAATCCTCTTTCCGGTCCGAGAATCGTTCCCTTAATCTTTTCACATGGACGTCCACCGTCCTGGCATCCCCTTCGTAGTCCGCTCCCCAGATGAGGCCGATCAGCTGCTCCCGGGTATAGATGCGGCCGGGCTGACTGGCGAGCTGCGCCAGAAGCTCGAATTCCCGCAGCGGGATCGTGACAGGCTCGCCTTCGATCCGAATCTCGTAGCCCTTCCGGTCGATCTCAACGCTGCCGAGCCGGATCGTCTCCGCCGAAACGAGGCGGTATCTGCGCAGCAGCGCCTTGATCCGGAACAGCAGCTCCTTCGGCTCGAACGGCTTCGCTACATAATCGTCCGTTCCCGCCAGATACCCCTGTTCCTTGTCCTCCAACTGGTCTTTGGCCGTCAGGAGAATAATGGGAATATCGTAATGCTCCCGGATCTCGCGGCACAGCTCCAGCCCGTCCTTGCCCGGCATCATTACGTCGACGATCGCCAGATGGACTTGCTCCGTCTCGCAGATCCGCGATGCCTTCTCTCCGTCCTCCGCTTCCAGCACGACGTAGCCTTCCATGCTTAACGTCAGCCTCAGCAGCTCCCGGATCGACGGGTCGTCGTCCGCCGCCAAAACGCGGATTCTCATGCCGGTTCTCTCCTCTGTCCTGGGCAGTCGCAGGCTCTCCGAATATTGGCTCCAGTATAGCACAGATGAACCGGCTTCCCGAACACGGGAGCTCGGCCGGAGCGCGAACAGGAACGGCTCTCCGCGAATCCGAGCCTCCCCTGAAATACGAAAAGCCTTTGGAAGCCGGAGCGGCATTCCAAAAGCTTTTAAATTGCGGCACGCCTTTCGGCTATTTCTTGCCTTACCCTGTTTCTTCCTCTTCGTCCTCCGGTTCGCTCCCGAACTCGAGCTCTTCCTCCAGCTCATCGACTTGAGGCAGGAACTCTTCTTCGTCGACCTCTTCCCCGACGTCGAACGCCTCGTGAGGCACCTTCTCTTCCGCCGACGAAGACGAGCTTGAGGAAGACGACTTCTCCAGCGTGCGAAGCCCGCCTCGCAGAAGTCCCATCTGCGGCAAAGCGTTGCGGCGCAAGCCGGATCTCAGCCGCATCAGCGTCGCCAGCTCGCGATCTTCCCCAACCGGCTCCTGCTGGGCGGAGGAGATGTCCGTCATCTGCAGACGGTCCTGGAACGTAGCGAGCAACGCCTTTTTCTTCTTGACCGCGAAGCCGCGCGCTTCCTCTACCGTACCGGATTCGGGAGCTCTTTTGACCCGTTTTCTGACGGAGTCGTCGGACATTTCCCCCCTCATGATGGAATCTTCCACCGCCTGGAACTGATGCACGGCTCCCGCTCCCGTCGAGCTGATCGACCCGGGGAAGTTGAACGCTTTCGTCTTCGTATCCTCGGAATCCGAGTCCTCGCTCTCCGTCTTCCTCTTACGCTTCTTCTTCGCCTCTCGCTCCTCCGATCTCCCGAAGGCTTCCTCGAACGGTCTGGGCGTTCCGGACGTATGGGCTTGATTGGCGATCTCCATGTTGCTGGCCGCTCCCAAAAGCGGAGATCGCTGCACTTCCGAGAGATTCGTAATGGTCGGAACCGACATCAGCTCCCGTTCGTGGCCTTCGAAGCCTTCCTGAACCTTCTCTCCGCGATTGACGGCATCAAGCGCTTTCCATACGTCTTGCGTGCTCGTGCTTGAGGACGTCATGCCTTGCAGATGCTCGGCCTCTCGCGGATAGGGCGTGAACTTGCCGCCGGCGTCGTAGAAATGCTGTTCCTTCTGCTGCCCGCGCTGGTTTTTGCCCTGCATTCTGCCCAGCCTGTGCTTCTTCCCCCGCACGGAGGGAGAGGTGGCGTCAAGCCGAACGTAACTGTGGGCACGACCTTGATCCCTCGCCTCCTTCACCAAAGCGGCCCGATCGGAAGGATCGCGCAGCTCTGCCGAACGCCTTCCCGACTCCTCCAGGTTCAGATGAGGGAACCGCTCCCGGTCGCTCGCGCTGGGTGCGTGCGAGTATCCGGACAACAGGTCGCGATTGAATTCCTGAATCAGAGGCGCTTGAGGCAGCTGATACTGAAAGCCTTCCGAGCTGACGCTGAACGTATTCGCGGAACGCGTCTCCGTGGAGGGCACCGTGCTAAGCATGCTTAGCGCTTGCTGGTTGCCCCCTGTCTGCTGCATTTCCAGAAGGGCGTCGCTTACGGCAGAAGACGACGAACCGGATGAACCCGATTTTTTGGCCGACGTCTTCGTTTTTTTCTCATCGCTCTTTCCTGGCATCCCGTTCCCCTCTCATTCCCCTAGCGCTTTAAGCCAGTTCTCCACTTCTCTAAGCGCCGCCTTGTCCGACAAAATGCCGTCGTGGTCGCTGTCCCGAATCAGGGCGACTTTCGCGCGGCCGCATTCCGCGAACAGCGGAGCGTACTGTCCCGGCAGGAACAACTCGTCCTTCTCCCCGACCAGCACGAGCGTCGGCTGGGTCATCGCCTGCAAGCACTGGCGATACTTGGCCTTCGGCGTTCTCGACCTTAGCAGCCTGTAACTGAGTTCAAGCGTTTCGCGGCCGTGCCGGCGCTCGGTCGGCTTGTCTCTGCGAAGCACGGTGCAGCCGTTCCAGAAGCGCAGCCCGATCGCGTTAAGCACGGACAGAACCGTAAAGCGGATTTTATTCACCTGGGTATCGCTCCACGGTTCCTTCTTGTGGTTGATCGGAGCGTCGGGATGAACGGAGGGGGCAAGCAGAAGATAACCGCCGATCTCCCCGGAGAGCCGATGCCGGGCCAGACGGATGACGTTGCCGCCTCCTCCCGAGTGTCCCGCCATAATGATCTCGAGCTGCTCAGCCGACCGGTCCCGAAGCCAACGCACCAGATCCTCCAGATCGTGGTCGTGCTGCCCGACGTACTCCACGTCTCCCCTGCGAACCGGATGATATCCGTATCCCCTTAAATCCGGCACGACGACTTGCGCCAGCCCTTTCCCCGATATAAAGTCGGCCAACGGATGCAAATACTGCCCGTCCTCCGAGATACCGTGAAGCAGGATGACGACCCTGTCCGATTGCGCCTCGTAATGGCGATAACATAACGATCTTCCGTCCCTGGCCTCGTAAGTCTGAATGAACGGCAACGCTTTCTCTGGCATGACGATCCCCCGACGGTCAACTCATCCGCGCCGGGTTGCTTCCCGCACGCAAGTGAAAACGCAATTTCGGTTATTGTAACATAATCGAACAGAAATTTCCTTACCGCCGAAGCCTCTGCCCCGACGGTCCCTCTCCATCCTATTCCAACACGATCGTCTGCAAGCAGTCCCGGATTTCTTCGACCGCGGACGGCTGCCGCCACTCCTTGCGGTAGCCGAGACAGGCGCAGATCAGCTCCGTCCCTCCGTCCGTATGTTTCTTACGGTAATGGACATGCCCCATGATCCCGTAACGGACGCCGTAGCGCCGATACAGCTCGGCATATTCCGTACTCCCCAGGAACGCGTTGAAGTACGACCACTGCGGATGAGGCATCGGCACTTTAAAATACGGATGTCCCAGCATATGCGTGATCATCGCGATCGATTTGCCCCGATGCTCTTCAAGCTCCCGCTCCAAACGTTCGTAAAAGTACCTGTGAATCTCGCGATTGCTCATTCCCCACGTCACGTACAGGCTGTCCTGCCACGTCCGGTCCATCGCGCGCATGCGTTCGAATTCCTCGAACGTATAGCCGGGCTCTCCCATCGTGTAGTCGTACCAGCCGGAATTGCCGATGAGAACCCAACCGTTGTCGAGCTGGACGGGTCTCTCGCTCAGACAATCCTCGAACGTCCGATATTGACGGTAAATCTGCCAAGTGTCGCGGATCCCGTTATCCTTGCTCCAATAATCGTGATTGCCCGGAACGAACCATACGGGAATGCCGCAGCGCTCCTTCAGCCCGCGAAGAACGGCAAGGCTGAGGTTCATGTCGTTGGAGACGTCCCCGGCGACGATCAGCCCGTCCAGTCTCCGTTCGCCGGCCGCTTGGGCGAGCGCTTCCTCGATCGGCGGCTCGCCCTCAAGCTCGTTCAGATCGACATGCAAATCGGATATCACGCCTATTCTCACGTTGTGACGTTCGCCTCCTCGTAGTTGTGGCAGCTTACTTCATGCCCGGGGCCGACAGACCGGAGCTCCGGAGCCGTCGTCCGGCATCGGTCCGTCGCCAGCGGGCATCTCGGGTGGAACGCGCAGCCGCTCGGCGGATGGATCGGGCTCGGCACCTCGCCTTGAAGCGTCGTCCGCTCCTTCCTCGCGGACACGTCGGGGACCGACGCGAACAACGCCCTGGTATACGGATGCAGCAGCTCGCTTCCCGTCTCCCCGACCGGGAAAATCTCCGCCATTTTCCCCAAATACATGACGCCTACCCGATCGCTGATATATTCCACGACGTTCAAATCGTGGGAGATGAACAAATAGGTCAAGCCCCGCTTCTGCTGAAGCTCCTTAAGCAGGTTCAAAATTTGCGATTGCACGGATACGTCGAGCGCGGACACCGCCTCGTCGATGACGATGAACTTGGGCGCTAGAATCAGGGCGGCGGCGATGCCGACGCGCTGCCTCTGCCCGCCGCTCAGCTCGTGCGGATACCGGCTCGCGAAATCCGGGTCCAGTCCTACCTGCTCCAGCGTCTCCGCGACGAGTCTCCGCCTGGCCGGCTTGTCGCCGATTCCGTGGACGACGAGCGGCTCTTCGAGCGTCCAGCCGATCGTCTTCTTCGGATTCAAGGACGAGTACGGGTCCTGGAAAACGATCTGGATATCCCGGCGAAGCTCCTTCATCTCTTTGACCGACAGCCCGTTAATGTTGCGACCCCGATAGACGAGCTCTCCTCCGTTCTGCTTCACGAGCTGCACAAGCATTTGGCCCGTCGTCGATTTGCCGCAGCCGCTTTCGCCGACCAAGCCGAAGATTTCTCCTTCCTTGATCCGGAACGATACGCCGTCCACCGCCCGCAGGACGCTCCGCTTCTCCAGCAGCTTCCGCTTCGGAACGGGATAATGCTTGGCCAGAGCTCGGGCCTCGATCAGCGCCTCCGTCATGCCGGCCTCCCGCCGCTTGCGTAGAGATGGCAGCGGACCCGATGGCCGGGCGACGTCTCCGTCAACTCGGGAGTAACCGCCCCGCACTGCTCCGTCGCGCTCGGACAGCGGCCCGCGAACGGACAGCCCGTCCCGCGGTCGGCCAGGGACGGAACCCGGCCGGGAATCGTATACAGCGGACGCCCTCTCTTGCCGATGCCGGGCAGCGCCTGAAGCAAGCCCGTCGTATACGGATGCCTGGGACGCTCCAGAATGTCCGCGACGGGGGCCTCCTCCACGATATATCCGGCATACATGACGATAACCCGGTCGCAAACCTCGCGAATGACGCCAAGGTCGTGAGAGATGAGTAGAATCGCCGTTCCCAGCGAGCGATTCATTTCGCGCAGCAGATCGAGAATTTGCGCCTGGATCGTCACGTCGAGCGCCGTCGTCGGCTCGTCGGCGATCAACAGCTTCGGGTCGCAGATCAGCGCCGTCGCGATCATGATTCGCTGCATCATTCCTCCCGAGAGCTGATGCGGGTAATCGTCATACAGACGCTCCGCCCGGGACAGACCGACCCGGGCCATCATTTCCAGCGCGAGCCGCTTCGCTTCCCGCTTGGAGATGGCCAGATGGGTTCGGGCCATCTCGGCGATCTGCTTCCCGACGGGCATCAGCGGATTCAGCGCGGACATCGGATTTTGGAAGATCATCGACACCCGCTTGCCCCGAATCCCGCTCCATTCCTCCCCGGAAGCGGGTCCCAAGGGCTTGCCCTCCAGCAGCATCCCGCCCTTGGTCATCTCCGCCGTCTCGGGCAGCAGCCCCATGACGGACAGAGAGGTCAAGCTTTTGCCGCAGCCGGATTCCCCGACGATGCCCACCGTTTCCTTCTCCCCGACCTTAAACGAGATCTGCTGCAGCGCCGGATACGTCTTTTTCCCGATCCTGAACGCCACTTCCATGTCCCTGATCTCCAGCAAGGCGCTTGCCATGGCAGTCTCCTCCTATCCCTTGTTGTCGTAAAGGTCCCGTATTCCGTCTCCGAGCAAATTAAAGCCGAGCACCATCGCCGTAATGACGGCTCCCGTGATCAGGACGTACCAGGGAGCGTTCGCGATGAACGGCTGAGCCTCGCTCAGCATGCGCCCCCAGCTCGGATCGGGCGGCTGCACGCCGAGGCCCAAATAGCTGAGTCCCGCTTCGGCGAGGATCGCTCCGGAGAAACGCAAGGAGGCGGTCACGATAAGCGGCGAAGAGACGTTGGGCAGGATGTGCAGAAAAACGATGCGCAGCGGTCCCGCTCCCCGCGCTTTCGCGGCTTTGACGAAGGTAAACTCCTTGTACTGGATAAACCCGCCGCGGGCGATTCTGGCGAATGCCGGAATGCTCATGACGCCGAGCGCGACGATCGTATTTCCCAATCCGGGACCGAATACGGTCACGAGCATAATCGCCAGCAAAATGCCGGGAAACGCCAGCTTCGCGTCGATGACGCGCATCAAGAGCTCGTCCAGCCAGCCCCCCGCGTAACCGGCAAGCGCGCCGACCGCCAAACCGAAGCTCAGGCCGATCGCCACCGAGGAGAAGCCGATCAGAAAAGCCGTCTGAGCTCCTTCCATGATCCGGCTGAAAATATCCCGTCCGAAATTGTCCGTTCCCCACCAATAATCCGCCTGAGGAGGGGCGAGGCGCATTTCCGTGTTCATCTCGTTGGGTCCGTAAGGGGTGTAGAACAGGCTTGTCGCCATAAGCGCGAAAAGCAAGGCGATCAAGCCTCCGCCGATCATCATCGGTTTGTTGCGGACCAGCCGTTTCCATTTCATCTCGTTCACCTTTTCAGCCGAATGCGCGGATCTATGACTCTATACAACATGTCGACGATAAAGTTGATGCAGACGACGATAACCGCGATATACAGCACCATCGTTTGCAGCAGCGGCAGGTCGCGCGTGCCGATCGAGGTGATCAGCAGATTGCCGAGTCCCGGCAGGGCAAATACGTTTTCCACGACGATGCTGCCTCCCAGCGTGTCGGCGATCAGCAGGCCGACGATCGTCAGCACCGGAACGAGCGAGTTGCGCAGAATATGCCGGTACAGGACGATTCGTTCGCGCAGCCCTTTGCTTCTTGCCGTACGCACGTAGTCCATGCGGAATTGATCGAGCAGCGTATTGCGCAAATACCGGATGACGACGGCGATGCCGGGCACCGCGAGAGCGAGCGATGGCAGAAACAGCGATTGGAGCGCCTTCGCCGGATTCTCGCTCCAGGGCGCATAGCCGTAGGTCGGAAACCATTTGAACGTCACGGAAAAGACCAGGATCAAAATAAACGCGAGCCAAAACGACGGTACCGCGAGACCGAGCTGAGTGAATGCCGACAGCAGCAAAGCCGGGAGCTTGCCGTCCCTGCGCGCGATGTAGACGCCGAGAGGAACCCCGATGAGCAGGGTAAGCCCCAGGGAAAGGATCGCGAGCGACGCCGTCACCGGCAAGCGCTCGGCCACGATATCCGCCACCGGGCGGTGGTAGCGGAGAGACTGGCCCAAATCGCCGGCAGCCGCATCCTTCACCCAGGACCAGTAGCGTTCCGCCGCCGGACGATCGAGCCCCATCGTCTTCCGAAGCTCGGCGAGCTGGTGCGGATCGGCGTCGACGCCAAGCACGATCTCGGCCGGATCGCCCGGCAGCACCTGAAAGACCAGAAACGTAATGACCGATACGAGCAGGACGGTCGAACCCAATGCAGCCAGCTTCCGGATGTAAAATCTCACCGCGTTCTCCTTCGTTACTTCGTGTAATACAGGGCGGCAAAGTCGTATTTCTGGATCGGGTACATCTTAAAGCCTTCCAAGCCGTCCTTCATCGCAACCGAGCGGCTCGGGTCCATGATATACACCGCGACGGCCTGTTCGGTCAGCATCGTCTGCGCTTGCTTGTACAGCTCGGCCCGCTTTTCCGGGTCGATTTCCAGACGCCCTTGGCCTACGAGCTCGTCGTACTCGGGGCTGCTGAATTTGAAGAAGTTTTTGGCGTATTTCGAGTCGTAACGTCCGAGCACCTCGTGCGGATCGAGCTTGCCCGTCAATCCGACGATCGTCGCTTCGTATTTGGCCTTGTTGTACACGTCCTCCAGCCAGCTGCTCCATTCGATCTGCTTGATCGTCGCTTCGATGCCGACGGCCTTCAGCTGTTCGGCGATGACCTGGGCCGTATCGACGTGGAACTTGTAGTTGGACGGAACGGTAATCGTCAGCTTGAAGCCCTGCTCGTAACCCGCTTCCTTGAGCAACTGCTTCGCCTGTTCGGCATTCGTCTCGTAACGCTTCTCCAAGCCTTCCTGATAGTACATTTTCATCGCCGGGCTCATGTTGGAGCCCAGCTTGACCCCGTTGCCTTCCGCCACCGTGCGGATGATGACGTCCTTGTCGATCGCGAAGTTGATCGCCTGGCGAATCTTGACGTCGTTAAGCGGCTCGACGGAGTTGTTGAGCGCCATCAGCTGCACCATGTTCTGCGGACCGGATACGATTCGGAAACCGTCTCCCAGCTGCAGCGCGCCCTGCGAAGAGATGCCCGGCACCATGTCGATGTCGCCGGATTTCAGGGCAAGCACGGAGGCGTTCGCGTCCGGCATGAACTTGAATTCGACGCGGTCGAGCGTCGGGGCTTGCTCTTTGTTGTAGAAGCTTTCGTTTTTCTCCAGGACGAGCTGTTGGCCCGGCGCGTACGCCGAAAATTTGAACGGACCCGCGCCGATCGGCTTGGCGCTTTGTTCCTCGTAGTCCTTCGGGACGATGGCGACGATATTGGCCGCCAGGAACGCCGCGTCCTTCTCCTTCAGCTTCACGACCACGGTATAGTCGTCCGGGGCGTCGATGCTCTCGATCGCGGCGAACTTGGAGGACAGCGGCTCCTTCCCGTTCAGCCCGGACAATTTGGCATAGGAGTAATACACGTCCTCAGAGGTCAGATCGGAGCCGTCATGGAACTTGACGCCCTGCCTCAGCGCGAACGTGTAGGTCAATCCGTCCTCGGACACGGTGTGCGATTCCGCAATCGCCGGAACCAGCTCGCTGTTCTCGCCGCCCTCGAACAAGCCGTCGAAGACGTTGTCCATCATCGAGCCGGTATCGGTCGCCGCGGACAGATAAGGATCGAGATTGTCCGGCTCGGTCGCCATCGCGACCCGTACGGTGCCGCCTTCGATTTTCCCGCCGCTTGCCGCGGCGGACGGAGCCGGAGAGGCGGTCGCACCGCTTGCCGGAGCTCCCGTGCTGCCGCTGCCGGAGCCTTCCTTGTTCCCGTTCCCTCCGCAGCCGGACAACGCGAGCGATGCCGCCAACAATGCGGAACCGCCAAGCACCAACGATCTTTTCAGCTTCAACAAGAGAAAAACCCCTTTCGACTCATAGGTTGATTTTCATATCGCAATAAGCGAGCCGGATCGGCCCCTTATAATGCCTTGAAGCTTCCGCAATCAATTGATTCAATTGCCCGTAATGGGGCAGATGCGTCAAAATCGTCTGCCCCGCCCCGGCCAGCGCCGCGATTTTGCCCGCTTCGCCGGCCGTCAGATGACCTTTCATCCTGCCCGCTTGAATGTCGTAAAAGCTGCTTTCGACGATCAGAACGTCGGCGGAGCGAGACAGCTCGACCAGCGCCTCGCAGTAGCCGGTATCTCCGGAATAGACGAGCGTTTTGCTATCCGGCGATGTCAGCTTAACGGCCAGACAGGGAATTTCGTGCACGTTCTCGGAGAACTCCAGTCTCGCGTCTCCGATCGTCGTTTCCTTACCTGCGCGAACGGGATGCACGCGGACGCAATTCGGATATTCGAAGACGAATTTGTCGATGTCCGCTTCGTTGACGTACACGTCGAGCGGTTTGGCGCGCTCGCCGATCTGCATCAATACGAGAATGGCGAACTCCAGGCTGTACACGTCCGCCATATGGTCCGCGTGCGTATGCGTAAGCACGACCGCGTCCAACTCTTCGAGCGCGCAGTGGTTTTGCAGGCGGGAGAGCACGCCGCTGCCGCAATCCAGCAAGATGCGGCTCTCCCCGCATTCCACCAGATAGCCGGAGGTCGCTTCGTTTTTCTCGGGGTACGCCCCCCAACAGCCGATTACCGTAATTTCCATCGAGTATCCTTTCCTGCCGCGATTATGTCTTCGACCGGTTGGCCCATTCGAAGCTGTCCTGGAACTGCTTGAACATGACTTCCATCTTTTCGATGTTCAGCTTGACTCTTTCTTTCTCCAAATGAGAGATTTCGTTAATCAAAGCGTTGACTACGGACAAGGCCGCCGTATACGAATCGAGAAATCCGGTCGACTTGCATGCCGCCAGCAGCGTCGTATCGGCCAGCTTCGCGAACGGGGACAGACCGGAGTCGGTCAGCGCGATCACCTTCGTCCCCTGTTCCTTGGCCAGCGCCGCCACCTTAAGCGTTCGCGAGCAGTATCTGGGAAAGCCGCACGCGAAAACGAGGTCTCCAGGCTTAATGTAGGATGCGTATTCCGCAACACCTCCTTGAGGGATCAGCTCGCAATTGCCGAGCATGTATTTCAGAACAAAGCTGAAGAACGAGGTGACCGACAGTCCCATCCGCCATCCCGCGATCCATATTCGGTCCGCGTCCAGCAGCATCCGGGCCGCCTGACGGATTTGCGCTTTGTCCGTCCAAGCCATCGTCTCCCGAAGATTGTCGATCTCCCGGGCAAAATGCTTCTCGATCCAGGATTCCTCCTGGCGGCTCGTCGTGTGGACGAAATTGCGAACCGCTCGCTGGTCGTTCAACACCTGTCCGCGCAGATCCTGAAGCATGCCCGTGAAGCTCGCATACCCCAAGGATTGCGCCAGACGGTGCACCGTCGCCTCGCTGACGCCGGACTTGCTCGCGATCTTCTGCGCGGAAGACATCACCGCATCCTGCATGTTGGACTGAATGTAGTGCGCCGCTCTTTTCTGTGCGACGCTTAACGCGTCGAATTGCTCCCGAATCTTCTCCGTAATCGTGGACATCCGCCAAGCTCCTATCCCGTAATCTCCAGCGGCAGCCCGGGGTGCCCGAGATAGGCCGCCACATCCCGAATGCCCGATATGACCGGGCGGTAAGACAGCTCCTCGATACCGAGGCTTCCGAAGGCGTTGATAAGCAAGCAGTGCATGCCGACCTTCTGGCTGCCGACGACGTCGTCGTAATAGTTGTCGCCGATATACAGCGATTCGCTCGCCGATACGCCGCCCCTGTCCAAGGCCATCCGGAAGATGTCCGGATCCGGCTTCTCGACGCCGATCTCCGAGGAGACGAGAATTTCCTCCAATTCCTCGTCCAAGCCGTTGCGGGCGAGCACCTCCCTTGCCGAATCGTCCCAGTTCGAGATCAGCCCAAGACGGTAGCCCAGGCCCCGCAAATAGCGCAGCGTCCGCTTGGCTCCCTCGTAAGCCTGCCATTGCAGCGGACACTCCCCGGCGACGGCCCGGTGGGCTTGCAGCGCTTCCTCGATCGGCAGCGAAAGCCGCAAGTTGTAGTTGAGCGTCCCGACATACCAGGGAAGGAAAGCGCGGCTGTCCTTGCCCAGCACCCCCGGATACTCCCGCATGAACAGCTTGTCCGAACGGTGGTAGGCGACGGCGATTTCCTCCCTGCCGCGGTAGACGCCCAAGCGCTCCAGCGCCTTCTGATAGACTTCCTCCCGGTTCGTTCTCACCAGCGTATACCCCAAGTCAAACCATAAAAAACGAATCATGCGCTCAGCAGCTCCCGGTTGTAGGATTTCCTTCACCTTTCTCGAAATGTCGTCTTTCCTTCACACCTCCATCATAAAAAGCGAGTATTCGTGGGGCGTTAATTCCGTTTAGAGATTTCGTAAAAGTTGCGGAAGCCCGAAGAACTTGAACGGCGCTCGCCGCTATGCTTCAATGGGATTAAAAGGAGGGACGGGCATGTGCGGGCGATTCACGATCCTTGTTACGATGGAAGAGTTGATCAGTCGATATTTGATCGAACAGCCGATGGCCAGATACCATACGCCTCGCTACAACGTAGCCCCTACCCAGCAGGTGTGGGCGATCGTTCACGACGGCAGGAGGAACAGGCTCGGCGAGCTTCGTTGGGGGCTTGTGCCCTCTTGGGCTTCGGACGACAAGATCGGCGGCAAGATGATTAACGCGAGGGCCGAGACGCTGCTGGAGAGGCCTTCTTTCAAGAAGCTCGTGGGGAGGAAAAGAGCGATCATTCCGGCGGACGGCTTTTACGAGTGGAGAAAAGACAGCAGCCGCAAGCAGCCGATGCGCATTACGATGAATGACGGCGCTTTGTTCTCGATGGCGGGGCTGTACGATACGTGGCAGGCTCCGGACGGACGCATGCTCAGCACGTGCACGATCATCACGACGGCTCCGAACCGACTGATGGCCGACATTCACGATCGAATGCCGGCCATCCTGAATCCGGAGGACGAAGCGTTATGGCTGGACAGGAGCAACGGCGACATCGGAGCGCTCATGGCCCTGCTGCGGCCGTATCCGGCGGAAAAGATGCGCGCTTACCCGGTATCTCCGGTCGTCGGCAACGTGAAGAACGATACCGAGGAGTGCATTGCGGAGCAGCCGGCCTTGTTCTGATTCAGACTTACAGTCCCCTGACCATGCCGCCGTCGACGAGCAAAGCTTGTCCGGTGACGTAGGTGTTGGCGAACGAGCCGTAAAAAACGGCATGCCGCGCGAACTCTTCCGGAGTCCCGGTTCGGCCGAGCGGAATCGACCTGGCGGCCTCCGCCGCAATCTCCTCGACCGTCCGCCCTTGACTTGCCGCCTTCTTGGCGTCGAGCTCGGCGATCCGGTCGGTGCCGATCCGTCCCGGAGCGACGGTGTTGACCAGAATGCCGTCCTTCGCCAGCTCCGTCGCCAAGCTCTTCGTCAGAGCGTTGACGCCCGCGCGGAACACGTTCGACAGAATCAAGCCGTCGATCGGCTGCTTGATGGAGATGGACGTCAGATTGACGATCCGTCCCCCGCCCGCCGACTTCATGAACGGCAGCGCCTCGCGAATCATGCGGATCGTGCTCAGCAGGCTCAGCTCGAAGCCCTGCGCCCAATCGGCGTCCTCCATGTCCGCGAAGAAGCCTCCGCGCGGACCGCCCGCGTTCGTGACGAGCACGTCCAGACCGTCCGCCGCAGCGGCCGCGGTGCGGATCGCGTGGCTAATATCCTCGCCCTTGGACGCGTCCATCTCGATCATGGATACCTCGACCCCGGTCTGTTCCCGGATATCGTTGCGCGCTTCGACCAATCGTTCCAGGCTCCGGCTCGCGATCGTCACCTTGGCGCCTTCCTTCGCGTATTGCAGCGCCACGGCTTTGCCCAAACCTTTGCTCGCCGCCGCCACGAACACCGACTTCCCCGACAGCATCAAATCCATGCTCCGTTACACCCTTTCTTCCTCTTTCGCTTGCCGCGTTTATTCGAACTTCCAACAGCTTAAGCTAAGAGTGCCATATTGGTAACCGCGATGCAACAAGCTCGCTTTCCGGGTTTGGTCTCCGGAGCCCATGGCGAGCAGAAGCGGAATGAAATGCTCGGTCGTCGGCACCGCTTCGACCGCATAGGGTGCGACGGCCCGATACTGGAAGAGCGACTCCGTATCCCATGCGAGCAGCTTCTCCTCCAGCCAGCCGTCGAATTCCGCCGCCCAACCTGCCGGCTCCCCGGCTCTCCAATCGATTCTGCGCAAATTGTGGACGGTGCCTCCGCTGCCGACGATCATCACGTCCTTTTCCCTCAGCTCCGCCAGCGCTTGTCCGATCCGGTACTGCTCCTCGTTCGACAGCAGCCGGTTAACCGACAGCGCCACGACGGGAATGTCCGCATCGGGGTACATCAGCTTCAGGACCGCCCATGCCCCATGGTCCAGTCCTCTTTCCACGTCGACGGCGCTTTCGATGCCGCGCTCCTTGAGCAGCTTGCCGATCTCGTCGCTTAATCCGGCATCTCCCCGGGCGGGATAGGTGATTCGATACAGCTCATCCTGAAAGCCTCCGAAATCGTAGATCGTCTCGTAGACGTCCGGAACCGCGCTGATCGTCTGCGTCCGGCTCTCCCAATGGGCGGAAAAGAGCACGATCGCCTTCGGTTTAGGCTGGGTACGCGGGAAGCTTTTCAGAAAATCGGTATAATTATGCTCCTCCAAAACAAGGGAAGGAGCTCCGTGGGCAACAAAATAAGCGGGCATCATCGCGTTCACTCTCCTTTTTATAGTTTATTTTTAATCGCTCCGGCTGGAATGTCAATGAGAGTCCCCGATGGACATCGGCACCACGATCCGAACGATCCGCAAGCGCAAGCAAATCACGATCGCCCGACTATGCGCCGAAACCGGCCTGTCCCAAGGCTTCATGAGCCAAGTCGAGACCAACAAAACCTCTCCCTCCATCGCCACTCTCGACCATATCGCGAACGCGCTCGGCGTTCCTCTGACCTATCTGCTGATGAAGAAGGAGGAACGCATGAGCGTTGTCCGCAAGGAGGAACGCAAGACGACGACAAGCGGCAGCCACAACTTGAAGGTGGAGCACCTCTGCGCCGCGAGGGGGCTGAAGCTCAGGCTCGTCGAAATTCCTCCCGGAGCTTCGACCGGCGAAGTCCCCCATGCCCATCAGGACGCTTGGTGACCGCAGCGCGGAACGAGTGAAAAAGCCCGTTATTAGGCCGCTTAGGAGCGCTTGACACTCCTGCCGGAGTCCGGTATATTGGACGAACAATACGATATTTTTCCCCACTTACGACGGAAGCACCCGTAAGCAAGGCTGAGCTCAGCCTTCTTGCGGGTGCTTTTTGCGTCTATATTAATTCCAAGGAGGAACCTTTCATGCCGTCAACAAGCTCGCTTCGCCTCGTTTCGTGCATCGCTTTCCTGGTTTTCTCGATCGTCGCCCTGCCCTTCAGCGCCTCCGCCGCAGCCATCGAACTGACGTCGTCGCTCAAAGCCTCCCTCGACAAGACCGCGGTTGCCGCGGACTCGAAGACCGGCGCCGCGCTGAGGGAGCTGTACGCGGAGCTTGGCGCCCAGCTCAAAGCGGACAAAGACGCGGCGGCCAATATCAAGTCGCTGCAGCACCGCAACGAGGAAGCCGCCATTCTCCTCCGCAAGCAGATCCGCGACATCGACGCTTCCCGGGTCGGCCGGCTGGCCGCCGAGGTCCAACAAGCAAAGACCCGATACAAGCCGCTATTCGACGGCTATACGGCGCTCAACAAGCAGCTTGCGCTAGCCAAATCCTTGAAGAACAAAACGTTAAGCAGCGTTCTGGGCATCCAAGCCCAGGCGATGAAGCTGTCCGTTCAGCTCGCCCGGGAAGACATCAAGAATAAGGACGCCGCGCACAAGGCGGCCAAGACCGCCGCATCCGCCAAGATCAAAGCCGCGCGCGACTCCCTCGCGGCCATCGATCCGCTTAAGGTTCAGATCAAGGCGCTGCGCAGCGGTCTAAGCTCGACTCGCAGCAGCCTGTCTCCCGTATGGGCCAACTTCAAATACGCCCTGAAGAAGAACGACGCCGGCAGCGCCCGCCAAGCGCTGGCCTCGCTCGTCGCGGGCGTCAAGACGATCGTCTCCCAGCAGAACAAGATTTACGCTCTGGAGAAGAGAATATCGGATGTGATCTCCGGCACGAAGACCCGATACCTGTAGCCAAACCCCAATACGAGGTATAATAGATTCCACGATCATCGCGAGAGGGACGCCCCCTTCGCGATGATCGGGAAGGAGGTGTCCCTCGTGGCCTTAAATATTCGTTTGATTACCGATCAAGATTATCAAGAGGCATTGGAGAGACAGGCCCGCATCCGGGTGTTCAAGAACGATCATATTATCGATTCCGGCGGCGTCATCGTCCGGTTCGACTCCCGCACCGTCGTCGTTCAGACCGGCATCGGCGATCTCGCCTACCACGACCGCGCGGCTTGCGAAATATTCGAGCTTCGAAACCGATAAGCCGAATAGGTGATGACGGCCGATTGCCCGGTTGCCAGGCTTCTCAGCCCAACGCCTGCAGCCGGGTCCTCCTGCCTCCAACGGCGACAAGCCCTCCCGCTTGCGAATTCCTCTGCGTGTGATCTCCCAGCAGAAATACGTTATAAGCGTTAGCCGTTCCAAAATTCGTGCACGCCATCCGCCGTCCTCCTCTCGACAGTCCATGTGTATGCCCCCGCAAATTGTCCTATTCCCGCCTAAAAACCGAGAAATAAACCATTTTTCCCGAGCTGCCGCATATATAGAGTAGACAGATCATCTCGGGAGGCCGATACGCATGAAGACCGCTTTGTGGTGGCGCGTCCTGCTGTTCCTGTCCGTCCTGCTGCTCGTTCCGGCCGTCGCTTCGGCCCAGGCGCAATCGGTGCAATTGGCGAAGAAATACGCGGAATACGAACAATTCATCCTCATCGACAAATCGACGAACAAACTGCATTTCTTCGAGAAGGGCAAGCTGGTCAAGTCGTTTTCCGTCGCAACGGGAAAGAAGCCTTCCTATACGCCGGAAGGCCTGTTCACGATTCGCGAGAAAATCAAAAACCGTCCCTATTACAAAGAGAATATTAAGGGAGGCGATCCCAAAAACCCTCTGGGAGACCGATGGCTCGGCCTGAAGGTCACCCTTAACGGCAAAACCTCGTATGCTTACGGAATTCACGGCAACAACGACGAGAAATCGATCGGCAAATACGTATCCGCCGGCTGCATCCGCATGCATAACAAGGAGGTTCGCTGGCTGTACGACCGGATCGAAACTTCCACGCCGGTATTAATCGTCAAGAAGCTCGCCTGACTCAAGCTTTGATAGCCGAAGTCCAGCCCCAGTAAAACGCGTCCCGATCCCATGCGGCTTTTCCGCCGTGAAGCTTCTTGAACGCCTTCTTGACCTCCTTGTCGATCGAAGCGTTCCCGTTCTCGTTGACGTAGACGAATCGCTCCCCGAAATGGACTTTAATATGCTCGATCGCCGCGGCCTGGTACAGCACTCCGGCATTTCGGAGCTCGCCGAACATCCAGGCCGCGACGTCTTCCGCGGAAAATTCCATCGTCTTCCCCCCTCTTATGCAAGTTGTACGTGCCCGCGAATCATTTCGCTGTACAGTCCCGGCTGGGCCAGCAGTTCTTCGTGGGAGCCCCGCTCCAGCAGCCTGCCGTCCTTCAGCACGAGGATCTGATCCGCGCGCCGGATCGTGTTCAGCCGGTGGGCGATGACGAAGCTCGTTCTGCCTTCCATCAGCCGCTGCAAGCCTTCCTGAATTTTAATCTCCGTGACCGTGTCGATGCTGCTCGTCGCCTCGTCGAGCACGAGAATGGCGGGGTCGGCCAGAATCGCCCTGGCGATCGCAAGCAGTTGCTTCTGGCCTTGGCTGATCCCGCCGCCGTCGCCGTGCAGCACTTTCCCGTAACCGCCGGGCAGACGCGCGATGAAGGAATGGGCGTTCGCCAGCTTGGCGGCTCGTTCCACTTCCTCGTCGGTCGCTTCGGGCTTGCCGTAGCGGATATTGTCGCGGATCGTTCCTTCGAACAGAAACGAATCCTGCAGCACGAAGGCCATATGAGACCGGAGGCTCTCCCGCCGGATCGATCGAATATCGCGGCCATCCACCGTTATCGTTCCCGAATCGGCTTCGTAGAACCGCGAGAGCAGCTGAATAAGCGACGTTTTGCCCGCGCCGGTCGGTCCGATGATCGCGATCGTCTCTCCCGGCTTTGCCTCGAAGCTGATTCCCTTCAGCATCGGCTCCCCGGGATTGTAAGAGAAGCAGACGTCGGCGAACGCTACCGCGCCGAGCACCGCTTCAATCGGACGGGCTTCCCCCTCGTCCTTCGCCTCCTCTTCCTCGTCCAAAACCTCGAATACCCGCTCCGCTCCCGCGATAGCCGAGAGCAGCGTATTCCACTGGTTGGCCAGATCGTTAAGCGGACGAGTGAATTGCCTGGCGTACTCGACGAACACGACGATCACGCCGATCGTAATCGTTCCGCGAATCGCCAGCAACCCCCCCACTCCGACGATAACGGCATAGCTCAAGTTGTTCAAGCCGTTCATCAGCTTCGGAATGAACCCGGAAATCGTCTGCGCCCAGAAGCCGGACTGCTTGATCCGGTCGTTCCGCCGCCCGAACTCCTCGATTACCGTCCCTTCCTGGGAAAAGGCTTTGACGATGCGCTGACCGGACAGCGTCTCTTCGATGTAACCGTTCAGATCGCCCAGATTGCGCTGCCGTTCCTTGAACAGGACCCCCGTTCTGTTCGTGATCCATTTCATGCCCGCCGACATCAGCGGCACGACGAGAAAGGTAAGCAGCGTAAGCAAAGGACTTAAAATAAGCATCACGACGACGGTCCCGACGAGAATGAGCGCGCTGGAGAAAATCTGGATCGCCGAGCTGTTCAGCGTCGAGCTGACGTTGTCCATGTCGTTGGTCATCCGACTCATCAGCTCTCCGCGCTGCCGCTTGGCGAAGAACGGAATCGGCAGCCGATGCAGATGCTTGAACAGATCCAGCCGCATCCGGTACACCGTTTCCTGAGCGATCGCGATCATCCATACGTTCTGAAGCCACCCGGCGACGGAGCCGAGGATATATACCGCGGCAAGCGCCGCAAGGAACAGCAGCCACGGAGTTCCGCCGCTTCCTTCCAAATAGCGGTCGATGGCCACGCCGATCATATAGGGGCCGAGCAGCGACAGTCCCGAGCTGATCAGCACCATGAACAGCACAAGGCTCAGCATCCCTTTGCGGCGAGCCAGGTAGCCCCATATTCGTTTTAACGTCGCCTGCCAGTTTTTCGCCTTGCGCTTCGGATGCTTGGCGTTCTGCGCCGCCGTCCGCTCGTCCAACGCCTGCGACTTCGGATACTGAAGAGGATCACTTAGCGCTTTCCACATGGGACTCCTCCTCCCCGTATTGCGATTCGTAGATGCGGCGGTACAAAGAGTTGCCGGACAGCAGCCGGCTGTGACTGCCCTGGGCGATCAGACGGCCGTCGTCAAGCAGCAGGATCAGATCGGCGTTCACGGCGGAGCTGATCTTCTGCGTGATCAGGAACGTCGTGCAGGCCATGCCGCCCAGCGCCTCCAGCAGGGCAGCTTCCGTGCGCACGTCCAGCGCGCTCGTGCTGTCGTCCAATATCAGGATTGACGGCTTGCGCACGAGCGCCCGGGCGATTGAGATGCGCTGCTTCTGTCCACCGGACAGATTGACGCCGCGTTGGCCGAGCATCGTATCGTAGCCTTGCGGCAGTCCGGCGATCGTCTCGTGAATCTGCGCCCGCTTGGCCGCTTCCGCGACCTCCTCGTCGCTCGCCGCCGGGGCGCCCCAAGCGATATTGTCGCGAATGGAGCCGGTGAACAGCACGACCTCCTGCGGCACGTAACCGATCGAATCGCGCAGCTGACGCACATCCCATTCGCGGGCGTTCCTGCCTCCGATGCGAATCGTGCCCCGATCCTCCTCGTACAGCCTGAGAATCAGCTGCACCAGCGAAGACTTGCCCGCTCCGGTTGCGCCGAGAATCGCTGCCGTATGGCCGGCTTCGGCCCGGAACGTAACGTCCTCCAGAGCGTAACATTCCGAATCCGGGTACCGGAAGGCCACTCGGTCGAATTCGACGCTCCCGGCTCCGAGGCCGGACTTTCTCCCGCGAGGAGATAAGCTCCTTGCCGCATCGTCCGTTCCCCCGTCCTCCGTAAGCAGCGTCTCTTCGATGCGTCCGGCCGAAGCCCGCGCCCTAGAGAATGCGGACACCAGCATCGACAGCGCCGACAGCGCTCCCGCCGTCCGCAGCGAATAGTTTACGATCGCGACCACTTCCCCGGTCGTGGCGCTCCCGGCTTGAATGTCCAGGTGCCCGAACCAGAGCACTGCGATGATGCCCGCGTTCATGATCAGAACGATGAACGGCTGAGTGATCTCGGTCAGCCGCTGCGCCGACGTCGAGCTCTGCATCAGCTCGCCGCTATGTTTGGTGAAGCGCTCGGCCTCCCTGTCCCCTCGCACGAACACGCGAATGAGCCGCATGCCCGTCAAATTCTCCTGCATGACGCCGTTGACGGCATCGAGGCGCTGCTGGACTCTGCCGAATAGCTCGGCGGCTTTTTTCACCATCCATAAAATAAACAGAACGAGAATCGGCACGGTCAGCAGCAGCAGAAACCCGAGCTCCCGATGCACGACCAGCGCCATGATCATGCTGCCGATGACGACGAGCGGAACGCGAAGCATGAATCTGAGCCCCATGAATACCGTATCCTGCACTTGCGTCACGTCGTTCGTCAACCGGGTAATGAGCGAAGAAGGGGCGAAACGGTTAAACACCGCATAAGAGAACGCTTGCACTTTGCCGTACAGCTTCTCTCGGATGTCGTAGCCCAAGCTCTGGCTCGCGTGCGCCGCGTAGAACGAGCTTAAGATTCCGGCGCCGAACGCCAGCAGCGTCCCTCCGACCAGCACCGCTCCCCACCAGATGACGACTTGCGCGTCGCGTGGACCGATGCCGTCGTCGATGATTTTCGAGATCAGAAGCGGCTGGACCAGTTCGACCGCAAGCTCGACCAGCATCAGGGCAATCGCCATAAACGCGGCTGCCCGGTATTTGCCCAGCACCCGAAAAATAGATTTCATGTGGTTTTATCCTCCGACCAAGCGTAAACGGCTGGCGCCGTTCCAACGAACCGTCGGGACCCGGTCGTCCCGATCGATCCTATGTCATCCTATACATATGCTTCCTCTTTTCTATTCTACCCCTTATCGCCGCCGGAGGACAGTGGATTCCTGTCCGCGCAGATGATATGATACGAATGGATATAGTTGGACAAGGAGGACATGAATTTGAAATCCGCAAGTCGACGATTGTCCGTATCTCTAATTGCGTTATTCGCGCTTCTGTTGATCGCTACGGGATGCGGAGGCAAACAAAAGGAGGATTCCACATTGGGCGGACCAGACACATCCGGCGACAATCCGATCGTCACGATCGAGATGGATAGCGGCAAAACGATCAAAGTCGAGCTCTATCCGAAAATCGCGCCGAACACGGTAAACAACTTCATTTCTCTCGTAAACAAAGGCTTCTACGACGGAACGATCTTCCATCGCGTCATTCCCGGCTTCATGATCCAGGGCGGAGACCCGGACGGAACGGGCATGGGCGGTCCCGGATATTCGATCGAAGGGGAATTCACGCAGAACAACTTCCAGAACGACTTGAAGCATACGACCGGCGTTCTCTCGATGGCCCGCGCGCAAAATCCGAACAGCGCCGGCTCCCAGTTCTTCATCATGGTCGCCGACTCTCCGCATCTGGACGGAGCGTACGCGTCCTTCGGCAAACTGATCGAGGGCATTGAAGTCGCCCAGGAGATCGTGGGCACGCCAAGAGACGCCAACGATCGCCCGAAGACGCCTCAGGTCATGAAGAAGGTAACCGTGGACACTCGCGGCGCCGCCATTCCGGAGCCGGAGATCATTCAGTAATCGCCTTCGAAAAATAAACAAGAGCCATGCCCGCCGCGAAGACCGGTCGTCTTCATGGCGGACATGGCTCTTTGTCATCCGTTAATAATCCCCGCTGCCTCTTAGCAATTCGTCCCTTACATGCCACTTGGAGTTCCGAAGCGTCGTTCGCGCCCCGCGAACGTCCCCGTCCGTCAAGCACCGATACATCTCCGAATAGACCGCTCTTCCCGTGTACGGCCGGTTCGGCCTCTTGTAAGAACGATGAGCGACGACGAAAAACAATACTTTATCCTTGTAAGCGTCGAAGGTTTGCAGAATGTGCCGGTTGTGGGTCGCCTCCAGCAGCGTTCGCATGAACAGCAGCCCGTTCTCGTAATATTCGCGGTAACGCTTACGATCGCTCGCTTCGATCAGCCTGTCCAGATACGTTCCCATCTTGAGCAGGTCGATCTCGTCGTGATACTGCTCGACGACGTCCAGCGCATACAGGTACAGGGCGTTCAACAGGTCGAAAATGTCGAACAGCTCCTGAACCTCGATTGCGTTCACGCGGATTCCGCGCTTGGACAGCGTCTGCACGAAGCCTTCTTTCTCCAGCAGCCGAATGGCGTCGCGCACGGGCGTCCGGCTCATATTCAATTGCGCCGCCAGCTCGCTCTCGGACAGCAGCACCCCGGGAGCGTAATCCGCATTCAGCAGATTGTGGCGTATTTTCTCATAAGCGATATCAACCAGCGGTGAACCGGACATGCGCTTGCTCCCTTTAATCGTTATCCCATTCATTATACCCGTGAATGTTATCGGAGGATTAACTCCCGGTTATTCGAACGCGGAAAACGGAACTTCGAACTCCGGCATGCCCGCCGCGTAAGGCGTATATTCGTACTGGGTGAAGTAGACGACTACGCCGTTGTGCTTCAGGAAGAAGTCGCGGTCCGGCTCGATCGTCCTGAACGGATTCAGCAGGCCGATGCCGCGCGCCTTGATCTGGTTCTGAATGTGGCCGTTAATGATCGAGACGTACTTCGAATTGCCTCCGGTGACGTCTGTCAAGGTCAGCTGTTTGCCCGTCTTCAGATCGAACGTGTACGTCACGCGTGCGGTCGTGCCGTGAGCTCCGCCCGTGTAGATGTGATAGTCCACGTACAGGCTCAGCTTGTCCTGCTCGTTGTACGTGACCGTATAAGTCCCTTTGAAGGAAACCTCATAGGACTCGCTCCCCTCTCCGAGAGCGCCGTCAAGCGACTGACGCGCAAGATCGACGTTCAGCTCGGCGTCCTTCTTCAACGTCTCGTTGATTTTCTTCTGCACTTCCTCGTTGGCGTAGCCCGTTATCCGCGGATAATGCACGGCGATCGACTTGCGCTTCCCGTCTTCCTTGATTGCCTCCGTCTCGATTTTCAGCGCGTTCTCCTGAATCGTCTCGATTCCGATCGCCTTCGTTGCGGGATCGTACGAGACGCCGTAGCCCATGCGTTCAAGCAGGAATCGGAACGGCACGTACGTCGTATTGCTCTGCACGATAGCCGGCAGGCCGTAAATGCTCTGGCCGTTCAGCGTCGCGCCGCCGTCGCCCAGATTGAGCACGAGCTCCCGGTCCCGGCCGGTCACGGTCACCGTATGGCTTGTCTTGTCCCAACGCGTATTCAAGCCGAGCTCGTTGTTCAAGCCGCGCAGAGCGACGTAAGTCGTGCTGCCCGTATTGATCGCCGGCAGAGTGACCGACATGCCGTTCGCGTCGATCGCCTGCTCGATGATCTTGTACCGGCTTGCCGCCGCGCTTGCCGCATCTCCGGACGGGAGCAGGGGAGCAACCGCGATCGCCGCGGCGACGGCCAATGCCAGCATCGCTTTCGTTCTTTTTGTTCCGTTCGATGTATTCATCTTAATCTTCCTCTCTATTTAAGAAGCCTTCCCTATTTTATAGACGCAATTCCTGTCGAAAGGGTTCATTCCTTCCCGAAAAATAAACGACCCTGTTGATAACCCGCTTCCGTATCTTATATGATAGGGGAACAAAGATTACCAACCGATTAGGCGGTGCTGCTCCTTGTCCGACGGCGAAAGAGAACGGGCGAAGCGCAACAAAACGATCACGCTCAGCGAGAATGAGAGAACGGAATACCGTTCCAGGCTCATTTCGCTAGACGCGCCGACGAAGGCGGAACAGCTGCTGGACCGAACGATCTGCCAGAATCTGTTCGAAGCGATCGATTACTTGCCGGACGCTTTCGTCGATTTGCTGTTCATCGACCCTCCGTACAACCTGACGAAAAATTTCAACGGCAAAACCTTCAACCGCATGAACCATCGGGAATACGCCGAATGGCTGGACGGCTGGTTCGCCAAGCTCATGCGCATCCTGAAGCCCGACGCGACCGTATACGTGTGCGGCGATTGGCGTTCGAGCCATTCGATCTTCGAAGTCGCCTCGAACTACTTAAACGTCATTAATCGAATTACATGGGAACGGGAAAAAGGCCGCGGCGCGCTCTCCAACTGGAAGAACGCCTCGGAAGATATTTGGCACTGCACGAAATCCGCGGACTACAAGTTTTACGTCGACCGCGTCAAGCTCAAGCGCAAAGTGATCGCCCCGTACCGGACGGCCCAGGGCGCGCCGAAGGATTGGAACGAAGCCTCGGACGGCAAGTATCGCCTGACGCATCCGTCCAACCTGTGGACCGATCTGACGGTTCCCTTCTGGTCGATGCCCGAGAATACGGACCATCCGACGCAGAAGCCGGAGAAGCTGCTGGCCAAAATCATTCTCGCCAGCTCCGACGAGCGCGACGTCGTATTCGACCCGTTCGGCGGGGCGGGCACGACGGCCGTCGTCGCCAAGAAGCTGAACCGGCGGTACGTCTCCGTCGAGATCGACGAGACATACTGCTGCCTGGCGGAGAAAAGGTTGCGGATGGCCGAGCGGGACGCCTCGATCCAAGGCTATTCGAACGGCGTATTCTGGGAACGGAATACTTTCCCGCGCATCGGGCAGGATCGCCGTTAATACGCGCGGCGGACGTGCCCGGCAGAACGCGAATCCCCCGAATCGAGCGGCCAGACCTGATCGTCTGCTCCGCCCGACCGGGGGATTTTGCCGTATCGCTGTCTCTTCCCGTCTACCCCTTCGCTTCGATCCATTGAATGCGATGCTGCTTAAGCGCCGGCAGCCACTCCTTCGGAGGAGCCCCGTTGCAGACGATCGCGTCGACGTCGCGAATGGGCGCGATCTCGACGAAAGCCTCCTTGCCGAACTTCGAGTCGTCCGTCAGCACGATCGTCTGGGCTGCCGACTCGACCATTCGCCGCGACCTCATCGTCTCGTCCAGATCGTAATCGCTGATGCCTCGTTCCATTGAAATGCCGCCGATGGAGATGAACGCCTTGTCCACGCGGAATTGGGCCAGCTCCCGCTCTCCCGAGGCTCCCGTCAACGATTGCTGCTCGGGATTCAGCTGCCCGCCGATCACGATGATCTTGCCGGAGAAGCGTCCCTCGTTCAACGACTCCATCAGATGATACGCCACGGCGATGGAATTCGTCAGCACGGTAAGCCGTTCCCTGTCCTTGATCGCCTTGGCCATCTCCAGCGTCGTCGTCCCGACGTCGATGACGATCGTGTCTCCCGACGCGATCAGTTCGGCCGCCCTCGTCCCGATTCGGGCCTTCTCCTCGGCTTTGACCTTCTGCCGGTGCAAGTACGGAGGCTCGAAGCCCGCCGGCTTCGTCAGCACCGCTCCGCCGTACACCCGCCGAGCCTGCCCTTCCCGCTCCAGCAGCATCAAGTCCCTGCGCACGGTTTCCTCCGATACCGCGCAGCGCAGCGCCAGATCGGGCACCTTGACCTGGCCGTCCAGCCGAAGCCGCTCCATAATGATTCGTTTCCGCTGTTCCGACGATACCGACATGCCGGCTACGCCCCTTCCTTCTCCAAGGCCAGCAACTGGGAGGGATCGAGCTCCAGAGCAACCGTCGCGCCTTCTTCTCCGCGATGGGACTGACCGTCGTTAAGCGCGTCGACGGTGAGCTTGACGCCGGAGGACACGACGGAATAACGAACGATGTTGCCGAGCACGCTGATCGACTCGATCGTGCCGTCGGCGACGCGCCGGTCGCGGCGCGCTTCGCCGGCCGATGCGGGAAGCAGCCTGACCGATTCCGGCCGGAGCGCGTAGCTGGCCGCGGAGCCGCCCGCGACGCCGAACAGCCGGCCGGCCTCCTCGCGGGAAAGCACGTTGTAGCTGCCCATGAAGCGCGCCACGAACTCGGTGCGCGGCTTCGCGTACAGCTCTTCGGGAGAGCCGTTCTGGACGATGTTCCCGTTGTTCATGATGCAGATGCGGTCGGACACCGTCAGCGCTTCCTCCTGGTCGTGGGTGACGAAGATCGTCGTCATCTTCAGCCGCCTCTGGATGTCGCGGATTTCCGTTCTCAGGCTTTTGCGGATTTTCGCGTCCAGCGCGCTCAGCGGCTCGTCCAGCAGCAGCACCTTCGGCTGCACGGCGAGCGATCTCGCCAATGCGACCCGCTGCTGCTGTCCTCCCGAGAGCTGCTGCGGATAGGCATCCTTCTTGTTCTCCAGATCGACGAGCGCAAGCAGTTCCTCGCACCGACTCTGCCGCTCCTTCTTGTCCGCTCCCCGCATTTTCAGCCCGTACTCGATGTTCTCGTATACGGTCAAGTTCGGGAATAGCGCATACGACTGGAACACCATGCCGACCTCGCGCCTGCGCGGCGGAAGCTCGCCGATATTGGTCGGTCCGAGCATGATGCTGCCGCCGTCCGGCTCGGTCAACCCGGCGATGCAGCGCAGCAGCGTGCTTTTGCCGCAGCCCGACGGTCCCAGCAGCGTCACCAATTCTCCTTCGTTGATCGTCAGGTCGACATCGTTCAGCACCGTCGAATCTCCGAACATTTTGCGAATTCCTCTCAGTTCCAAGTAAGACGCGCTCATTTTTCCGCCACCCCGTTCATTTTTTTGCCCAGCTTCATCAAGACGGTCGACAACGCGAGGATAAACAGGAAATACGTAATGGCAATCGCGCTCGCCAGATGCCCGCTCTCCCCGACGCGCCGGTACAGATACACTTGAATCGTCTGAATGTGTCCGCCGACCAGCATGTTCGTCAGCACGAATTCCCCGAACAGGACCGAGAAGCTCAGCAGCGTGGAAATGATGACGCCGGGCCAGATGTTCGGCAGAATGACCGTAGCGAACGCCCGCTTGCGGGACGCTCCGAGCAGCTCCGCGGAATGAAGCAGCTCGACGGCGGATACGGTGATCAGGCTGTTGCGGATGCCCTGGTACATATAAGGAAGGACGACGATGAAGTAGGCGCCGATCAAAATGTAAGCCGTGCCGGCGATGTCGATCGGCCCGCCGGAATAGGCGCGGATCAGTCCGACCGCGGCGACCACTCCCGGGACGGCGTACGGCAGGACGACGATGCCCTTCATGAACGTCTCCCACTTCGGCAGGTAGACGGTGATGACGAACACCGCGGGCAGCATTACCGCAAGGCTGAGCGCCACGCTGATCGCGCACAGATAGAGAGACGTCCACAGCGCCTCCAGAAACCGCAAATCCCGGAACATCTCGCCGAACCATTCGAGCGTCCAGCTCTCGGGCAGCACTGTCGTCTGCCACTGCTTGGCGAAGCCGTACAGGAGCGTCGCCGCCAGCGGCAGCAGCAAGTAGACCATGAGCAGCAGCATCAAGGCCCGATGGGACCAGCCCGCTCTCGATTTGATCATGCTCCGGCCTCCTTCTTGACGGCGCGCCACGGCTTCGCGCGGCCAGCCCGGCTCGGCTTGGACGCTTGGCCGGAAGAAGCGGCCGAAGCGGTAAACCGCTGGGAGCGCTTGGACATCCAATGATTCAGAATGACGGCCACGATCGTCGACACGGCCAGCAGCACGGCGAGCGCGCTGCCCAGCTCCGGCTGGTTGACGACATCGCCCGCGACGAGCGAGCCAATGCGAATCGCCAGCAGATTGTAATTGCCGCCGACCAGCGCGTATGCCGTCGCGTAGGCCCCCATCGCGTTGGCGAACAGAATGCCGAGCGTGCCGAAGATCGCCGGCGTCAGCATCGGCAGGCCGACGGTGCGCCAGAACTGCCACGGCCTGGCGCCGAGCAGCATCGCCGCTTCCTTCCACTGGTCGCGAATGCCGTAGAAGGAAGGGTAGAGCAGCAGCAGGGCCAGCGGCACCTGAAAATACACGTAGACGAGCACGAGCCCCGTCCAGCTGTACAGATTAAAGCCGGCGAATACATCCCAGCCCCATTCCTTGAACAGCAGCGTAAAGATGCCGTTGTTGCCGAGCAAAATAATATAAGCGAAGGCGAGCGGTACGCCTGCGAAATTCGCGGTCATGTTGGACAGCATCAGCAGCCTGTCCCTGATCTTCGGCGTGAACCGCGTAATCGAGTACGCGCACGCCAGTCCGACGACAATGCCGATCAAGCTGGAATAGAATGAGATCAACAGGCTGTTCTTGATCGCTTTTAAGTAATACGCGCTTTCGAATATTTTCACGTAATGCCCGAACGTAATCCCCGACCCTCCGGGTCCCCGCACGCTTCCCGCGAGCATGGACGCGATCGGCGCCAGCTGGAATGCCAGCACCATGACGACGAAGGGAACGAGACCGAGCAGCATCCAGCGGTTTCTATGCTTCATGCCTTCCACTCTCCCGAGACGGAATACGGCGGGCGCCCGCGCAGGGCAGGCATCCGCCGTCAAAACGGGTCAAGCTAGTTCATGTGGACAAGAACGCGATCCTGCCATTGCAGCGGAATGTCCTTCGACGTCTGCTCCCACACCTTGTAGTCGCCGACCGGCTTCGCGCTCGCATACTCTTCCTTCGGCAGCAGCTTCGCCGCGACGTCGTCCGGCAGCTTAACGCTGTCGCGAATCGGACGGGCGTAGCCCTTGGCCAGATTGATCTGCCCCGCGTCGCTCAAAATATATTCCCTCGTCAGCTTGGCCGCGTTCGGATGCGGAGCGTACTTGTTAATGATTGTGGCGTAGCCGCTCACGACGCTACCTTCCTTCGGAATGGAGACGTCGTATTGATCCTTGCCGAGCTGGTCGCGGTAGTTCAGCGCATTGAAGTCCCACAGCAGCGTCACTTCGACTTCGCCCTTCTCGATGTTGGCCAGAGACGCGTCCACGTTGGAGAGGCGTCCGTTTCTGGCCAAATCTTCGAAAAACGCCAGCCCCGGCTCAATGTTCGTTTCGTCTCCTCCAAACGCGATGGACGCGGCAAGCAGCGCCATCTGAGCCTGGGCTGCTTTGGTCACGTCGCCCGTAACGATTTTGTAGTTGCCGTTCTTCAGGTCTTCCCAGCTCTTCGGCGGGTTCGCCACCAGCTTCTTGTTCGTCAGAAACGCGATCGTGCCCTGGTAGCCTAGCAGCCAGTGACCGTCCTCGTCCTTGGCCCAGTCGGGGATTTCGTCCCAATAGGAGGTTTTGTAGGGCTGGGTGACGCCTTTCTCGACGGCCACCGGACCGAATGCGATGCCGACGTCTCCGATGTCGGCCGTAGGCTTATCCTTCTCGGCCTCGAACTTGGCGATCTCCTCAGCGCTGGACATATCGGTGTCGGTGTGGGAAAGGCCGTACTTCGACTGCATGTCCTCCCAAGTGTCCTTCCAGTTCGCCCACGAATCCGGCATGCCCACGCTAACGACGGAGCCTTCCTCCTTCGCCTTGGCCTCCATCTCGCTTAACGACAGCTCCGGCGATCCGGCAGCGTTGTCGTTCCCTTTATCGTTCGCACCTCCGCAAGCCGCCAACAACCCGGCGAGCAACACAAGAACAAGTCCGCCAGACAATCTGCTCCTCAGTCCGCTTCTCATGATTCCCTTTTCCTCCTATGTGGTGTTTTGTGGGGTGTCTCTATATTCTTGTTGTATTCTGCCCACATTCACTATAGGGCCGGTCTATTTCCGAGAGATTAAGCGCGATGATTGGGTTTGTAAAAACCGCTTGTTGTCGGCGCATGAAACGCAAATAGCGCCCCGGAGAAGGGCGCTATCCGTATCTATATTCGTAATCCTATTCCCTATTTCCTATTTCCTATTTCCTATTTCCGTCCGTAGTCCGCCTTGATCTCTCCCCATTCCTTCGTCTGCCACTTCAGCACTTTGTTGGGGTAGTCGTTCGTTTTCAGCCAGCGGACGGCCCGGTCGGTCAGATCCCAGATTTCCCGGGTCGATTCGTCGCGGACGAGCGTGGACGACACTTCCTTCTGCTTCACCCATTTGAGCGCGTTGACGGAATCGCTGTATACCGTTTTGGAGCTTCCGATCTTCTTCAGATAGGCCAGCGCGTGAACGATGGCGAGAAACTCGCCCAGGTTATTCGTCCCTTTCTTGACCGGTCCGACCGAGAAAATCACTTCTCCCGTCCGCGTATCGACGCCCTTGTACTCGACCGGTCCCGGATTGCCCTGCGTCCCCACGTCCACGGAGATGCTGTCGTAATCGATCTTCCCGGGCACGGCGGCCGGAGCTTTTTTCGCCCCGGAAGATTTTCCGCTTCCCCAATGCTTCTTCCAGCCTTCTCGGTACGCTTGCTCCGCGGCGGCCTTGGATTCGTACGATTTGTATTTCGCCTCGTCGAACTGATTGATCTGCTTCTGACATTCCGCCCAACTGGCGTATACCCCCGGCTGGCGGCCGACCCACACGACATAATGCTTCGTCTTCGTCATCTATCGTTACTCTCCCGTTCCCGCAGTCGCTCTTCTAGCACACGGTCGTAATGATCGGATTGCCGTTCGTAATAATAATCGTATGCTCGAACTGCGCGACGCGGCTGCTGTCGGGTACTTTAAGCGTCCATCCGTCCGACTGCTGGTCGACGTAGGTCGCTCCTGTCGAGACGAACGGCTCGATCGTAATGACTTGCCCGGCTTTCAGCACTCTCCGGTCGCGAGGCTCGAAGTAGGGCAATATCTCGAAGGGCTCCTCGTGCAGACCTTTGCCCACGCCGTGGCTGCACAGATTTTCAATAATCCGGTAGCCGCCCCGCTTCGCTTCCTCCTGCATCGTTTTGCCGATCTGGTTCAGCTTCACTCCGGCCTTCAGACCGGAGATCACTTTCATCATTGTGTCGTACGCATGCCGGCACAGACGATCCACCTCGGTCGCCACGGGAGCCACCTGGAACGACCGGCCCGCATCGGCGTAATAGCCTTCCAGCTCCGCGGATACGTCAATGTTTACCAGATCGCCCGCCTGAATGATCCGTTCACCCGGAATGCCGTGCGCCACCTCTTCGTTCACGCTGATGCACGTATAGCCCGGAAATCGAACATCCTTCATCGGAGCGGACGACGCCCCGTACGCGGCCAACACGTCTCTGCCGATCAGATCGAGCTCCCTCGTCGTCATTCCCGGTCTTGTGCGGTTTTTCATTTCTTCTATTGTTAACGCCACGATTTTGCCGATCTTCATCAGCTGTTCGATATCGTATGGAGATTGTATCGTCATCCGCCGTTCCTTCTTTCCGTTCGCGATTCGTCGCTCGCTTCGCTATTCTTACCTTACAACTTTTGGGCCTTTTGCTCAACTTTACGAACCATGAAAATGTAGCAGGCCACTGCGCCAATATTCGCCGCAGCGATCAGGATGCCCATGGGCAGCGCGTTCGCGCTTCCCGCGATGCCGACGAGCGGCGCCAGCGCCGCCCCGAACAGGAACGCCAGCAGCCCGAGCAGCGCCGAAGCGCTCCCCGCCGCATGCCCGTGCTTGCTCAACGCCAGCGTAAAAATGACAAGCTCCTTGTGTTTCCAAATAGGTTGAATCAAGTTGAACCCCTGCCAAGGAATCCCATTGCATTCCGCATTCTTCCTATCATAGTACGAGCCGTTTTGAAACTTCAAGCTTTATTCCCATCGCCGCGCTGCTGAGCTATAATACAGATGTTCCCACTGGCTCGTCCTAATAAGAAATTATAGACAGGAGACCAAGCATGGACATTATTCCGATCCCTGCGCATTTGATAGATGAAGATAAAGAGCAGCCGCGCTACCAGTTCGACGACGAAGCGCTCCAGGAGCTGATGAACAGCATCGGGGAGCTGGGGCTGCTGTCGCCCATCAAAGTCCGCAGGACCGAGGGTGGCCGCTACAAAATCATTTACGGCAACCGCCGTTACAAAGCCTGCACGGCGCTGAATCTGCCGACGATTCCGTGCATCGTGTCCGAAGCGACGGACGAGATGGAAATCTATCTGGAGCAGATCGCCGAGAATCTGACCCGCCAAGGGTTCTCTCCGATCGAGGAAGCCGAAGCCTTCAACAAGCTGCTGACCGATCCGAAATTCAGCAGCTCGATCAAATATTTGTCCAGCAAGCTGGGCAAGCCGGAAAACTACATCAAGAACAAGCTGGATCTGCTGAAGTTCAGCCCCTCCGTCCGCCAGTTGATCTCCGCCGGCACCGAAATCAAGAAGGGCAGGCTGACGGAAGACCAGCTGATGCCGCTCAAGGATTTGCCTATGGAGTACCGCGACTCTCTGGCGCTCATCATGGCCGAAGACGAGATGGCTGTCACCGACGTGAAGCGGATCGCGCGTCTGTTCAAGGACAAGGAAATTTCCGACGCGACGAAGGGCAAGCTGCTGTTCAAGACGGGCTATCAACTGCTCGAAACGTGGTCGACCTACGAGCACAATCGCAAGGAAAGGGCCAAAAACGCGGTGCCCAAAGAGGAGCCTTACATCGCGCCGGAAAGTACGGCGGCGGGGAGCGGCGGTTCGGCGATCGAGCCCGCCACTGCGGCGAACGTCCCGGACGAAAGCGACAGCCCGACCCGGAGCGCCGAACCGCCTAAGCCACGGGCCAAGGCAAGCCCTGAAGCGATCCAGCTTGCCCTGTCCGGGCTCGCCGGCCTGGCGGAATCAACGCCGGAACCGGAAGATGAGGAGCTTTCGTCCGGCAGCTACGTCGAGGACATGCTGAACCTGCTGCTGGCCACCCTGCCCGCTCCGAGCCATCTGTCTCCGTCCGATCTGCCGGAGCTGGAGGGCGTGGAGCTGCAGCAGTTCGCCCGGGACGTGGACACGCTGATCGCGGATTTGGAGAAGCATCTGGCGGAATGGCGTTCCGTGAAGGATAATTTGACGGTCAGGAGCACGCGGGCATAAGCGCCTTGATGCCGGAGAAGCTTTGCGGCGACGGTGCAGGTCATGACAAGGAAACCGGACTGGACAAGAAGGAGGGCTCAGGAGATGATGAGCGATTATCGCCCGATTCAACCCCCTCAATTGCAGCAGCAACTGCAGCGTCCTGGTTACAGATACCGGGAATATGCTCCCTGTGAAAACTTAGCCTCTCATGTCGCCTGTTATTGGACGATGGACTTTCATGCAGACGGCGGGAATCAATTGCATCGGATCATCCCGGATGGCTGCGTGGATATTATCGTTAACCGTCGGGCCCCTTCCTGTGGCAAGGCCGCTTTTATCGAAGGATTGATGACTCAATTCGAAATCTTGAATCTTTCCCAAACCCAGTCTTTGTTCGGCATTCGCTTTTATTCGGAATCGGCGCAGTCTATATTACAGTCCCCCGTCTCTGCATTTAACGGACAACATGTTTATCTGGAGGATATATGGGGGACTGCTGGGCTGTTCATGGTTGAGGAGATCTTAACGGCCGATGCAGCCTCAGAGATTATTGAAATCGTTGAACGTCAGCTGACCCGATTATTGTCTTGCAAAGACGCTCCGTCCCCTTCCTTATTGCGCACGAGTATGCAGTATATGTATGCCTGCAAGGGGAGTATTTCAACATCCGATCTGGCGGAAAAGCTTAGTTTCAGCGAACGGCATCTACGGAGAACCTTCGATCGGGAACTGGGTTTAAGTCCGAAGGAAATGCTAGGCATCGTTCGATTTCAAAGTATGCTGCAGGAGCTTTATAGCGGCACTTCCTCAAGCTTTACGGACATTGCGATGAAACATGGCTACTATGATCAATCGCACTTCATTAAAAACTTCAAACGATATTACGGCATTCTGCCAAAACAACTGTAGAAGACGGACTAAGAAGTCCGTTTTTTACTATTTTGGAACCGAAGAATCAGGTTATAGTATTCATTGAATCTAGTACGAAGGGGGATTCAATGTCGAAATCCATGACTCTATCCCAACCGGATGAAGCTGACAGGAGACGGATTGTGCCTTGGCTCCTTTATGTCATCTTTTTCTCGGTTTTGAATGAAACGGTGTTTAATGTATCCACACCGAGTATTTCAGAGCAGTTTCATTTACTCCCCTCCCAGGTCAGTTGGGTAGTCACCGTCTTTATCCTTTTCTTTGGAATCGGATCGATTGTGTTTGGGAAGCTTAGCGATTTGTTCAGCCCAAAGCATCTTATGGTGATTGGGATCGCGATTTACGCAGCGAGTTCCGTTCTCGGCTTTATTTTTCATGATCATTACGTCACGCTTATTCTCTTTCGTGCCGTTCAGGGATTGGGAGCTGCAGCTATTCCGGCAATAAACAACACGATTATTACTCGTTATTTTACGGCTACGGGACGCAAGAAAATGTTCGGTTTGGTTACATCGGCGTTTTCTTTCGGCGTAGCCGCGGGGCCGGTACTCGGCGGATACGTTACCAGCCATCTGCATTGGGCATACTTATTTTTAATTCCGGTATTTACGCTTGCAGCCATCCCGTTTTTCCTGAAAAATCTTCCTGCTGAAGAGAGAAAAAAAGGGAAGTTCGATCTGCTTGGCGCTGTTCTTGTAAGTTTGACGGTCACCGGTTTTATGCTGTTTTTGACGCAATTGAATCCGGCGTATTTGGTATGCAGTCTCGCAGCGGGTTTTTGGTTTACAATTCATATTCGGGCACATGCGTATCCGTTTCTCCAGACTACGCTCCTTAAAAACCCCTTGTACAGAATCGGCGTTATCATCGGATTTCTTATGTTCAGCGCGATCATGACGATGATGTTTTTGCTGCCGCTGATGCTGTCTCAGTTATATGCTTTAAGTGCCGAGACGATAGGAGCGGTCATGTTTCCGGGCGCAATCTGCGCCGCGTTGTGCGGGAAAATAGCCGGGGATCTCGTCGTGAAAAAAGGGGCCCCCTATGTTACGTTCACCGGGCTGTGTTTGATCGCTCTTGGGTTTGCGCTAATTTGGCTAAGCATTGATCAACGGGTGTGGTGGATAGCGGCAGCATTGGTAGTCATGAACATGGGGTATGCTTTTTCGCAAACGTCAATCACCGAAAGCGTATCCTCCACGCTTCGCGGAGATCAGATCGGAATCGGCATGGGATTGTTCAGTTTAGGCATGTTTATTGCACAAGCGCTGGGCACGGCCATGGCGGCTAAATTGCTGGATGTTTCCTTTCTCGCATTTCCGCTGCATCCGTTCGTTACCGGGAAACAGTCGTTGGTGTATGTTAATTTAACGCTTTTAATGATTTTGGTCATATTGTGCAGTTCTATTATGTACTTCTTGTTTTCACGGCGTGCAAGCCAAACCTCAAATTTAGGAGCTGAGAGCCATGGGAATTAAATTCGATATGATCGGCATTGTTGTGAAAGACATGAAAGAAGCTTTAGACTTCTATCGCGTACTTGGGCTAGAAATACCGGAGAGTGCCGATGACGACAGGCACGTTGAGGTTGCGCAAACCGGTTTCCGATTGGCCTTTGACACGCAAGAAACCATTAAAGACATCTATGGCGGTTGGGATGAGCCCGCAGGTCATCGTATTGAGCTGGCCTTTCTGTGCGACAGCCGTGAAGCGGTGGACGAGTTGTTCCAAAAAATAACGGGGAATGGATACAGCGGGTATCGCGAGCCTTGGGACGCTGTTTGGGGACAACGCTACGCGATTGTGCAAGACCCCGATGGTAACCTAATCAGTCTTTTTGCTTAGTGGAGCTTATTCTGCCGTATCGCTAAAGATAAACTGCGCCCCCAAGGTTAGACCGGGTCCAACAATGGAGGCGCAGTTCAATCTTGACAGTCCGAGCGGGCAGCCTCTATCTAAGCGGCCGGCTTCACTATTGCTTGCTGCGAAAGCGCGGATTCCGCGACGGCAATGAGCTGTTCCTTCGTTACTGCGTCCGAGGAGCTGCCGACCGTGTAAAGAACGGAAGCCTCCTCCTGCGTGTCAATCCAACTCAGACTCGCGTACCGATTCGAATCGGCGTACAAGAACTTGTCGTTCAGCGAATATAGCGCTTCGCGTCCGTCGCTCAGCCGGATTTTCTCCTGCTGCGCCTGGGTCAGGCCGACAAGCTTGATTTTCTCCCCGGACAGCTGAACGGAGAAGGCGAGTTCATGACCTCCGGCATCCCGGTAGGAGGTCGTATAAGCGGGCAGCCTCTCTTCCTCCCGTTCGATCTTTTCCCAGGCGAGAGCTTTGCCCTGCTCCGTCACCTCCGCTTGAAGCCGCTTGACCGTCTCTGCCTCGAAGACGCTTCCTCCATACGCCGCCTCATCCTTGCCGTCAACGAAGACAAGTCTATTCTTCTCCGCGTCCGGAAGCGCAAGCTCCGGCACGAGCCGGGCCAATCGTTCCTTCCATTCCCCATAGTCCTTGAACAGATAGGGATTGCTTGCGTATTCCGCGTAAAACAGCCCTTTGCTCCGGTAGTCCGGCAACAACGATTCAATCTCCTGGGAGTAGACGAGCGCTTTCTCTCCTACCGCCAACTGGCTCCTTACCGTTTGCAATTGGTCGCGCACGATGTCCGCGGTGCGCTCGTCGAAGCGGATTTGATCGTTCACGGTCATTTCCAGACTGAAGCGATCATCGCCGATCTTAACGAAGTATTGCGTGGTGAATCCCATGATCAGCAAGGCGAGCGATCCGGCAATCGCCCACTGCGTCGATCTTCGGCGCAGTATAGAGCTCCTTCTCGGCCTCGCTTCGAGCATGCGATCGATCGCGGCCTTCGCTTTCCGATCCGCCAACGTCGGGACGGCGAGCTTCGCTGCCGCTTCCCGATAAGCGACCTTCATGTTTTCCTCAATCCGCATGAAACGCAGCCTCCTCAAGGAACGTGTCTTGTCCGATCCACTGGCGCAGCTTGCCGATCGCCGAATGATGCCTCGACTTGACCGTGCCGACCGGGATGCCCAGCGTCTCCGCGATCTCCTCCAGCGAGTATTCGCGGTAGTGCCGGAGCACGACGACTTCCTTCAGCTTGTAAGGAAGTCTGTCGACCAGAGTCAGCAGTTCCCGGCGCTCCTCTCTGGCAATGGCCCGTTCTTCGGCCGGCAGGCGTCCCTGCGGGCCTTCGATCGTCGTCACGCTCACTCGTTCGAACAGCCTCATTCTGCGCCACAGCTTGCGCTTCCAACTGCTTGCCTGACGTACCGCGATTCCGTTCAGCCATTTGCGAAACGGCTGTTCCGGCCGGTAGCTAGGCAGCGATCGGTGCAGGTTGAGATACACCTCGCTCAAGACATCGCCGGCATCCTCCCTGTCGTTCAACAGAAAGACGAGCAAGCGATAGACGTCGTCCTTGGTCAGCTCGTAGATGCGCCGGAAAGCATCCGAGTCTCCCTGGATCATCCGTTCGAGCCATGGTTGATAATCGTGATCCTGCATAAGGCGCCTCCTAAGTGGGTCTCGCCCTATATTGGCTCGATGGGAGAAAAAGGTTCGAATCCGCGCTTCCGCTCCTTAACGTCGTAATAGATTCATGCGCTGAACATTTCAACCTCTTATGTTTTCACAGTACATCGGATTACTTGGTGTTTCAACTCTTTCTTCTAACCGTGCGATACGGCTCTCTTCTCCTCTTTGGCGTCGGACGGCTGCCGCGCGAATCTCACCCTCAGAGCAGGCAAAGCGGAGAGAACGCACAGAGCGGCCGCGGCGAAGTAAGCGGGGAGAATCCCCGCGTTATGACTTAGGGGACCGGATAGAGTCGTACCGATCAGCAGAGCCCCCATCGAGAGCGGAGTGACGATGCCGCTTACCCTTCCGACCATCTCGCTCGGGATTTTCGCGATCACGTAAGTCCCCACCGCCGTATTGAGAATCGCGAGCAGAATGCCGTTGGCGAACCGGAAGCCTCCCGTCAATACGGGCCAGACGGACAATGCTTCGACGACGTAGGTCACTCCGAGAAACACGACAGCCGCCGGAAACAGATAACGAAAGTTCAGGAGCGCGGTGAACGAAGCCGCGACCAGAGCGCCGATCAGCAAACCCAGTCCGTCGGCAGCGGCAAACCATTGCACGTTGTCCGGCGACAGTCCAAGCCTCTCCGTCACGATGAAGATCTCAAGCGGCTGCACCAGTCCGGCTCCCAGCCCGATCAAAGCGAACGCGGCCAACAGCTTCTTCAGACCGCTTTCCGACCGCACGAAACGAATTCCTTCTCCCATGTCTTCCCGAAGGGTGGAATGGGACTGTTCGACGGAGCTTGCTTCTTTCGGCAGAAACGATAGTACCGCCGCCGAGATCAGGAACAGTATCGGCAAGACGAGCAAGGACGCGTTCAGTCCCGCCCATTGGTAGATCGCCGTTCCCGCGACCGGACCCAGGATGAGAAACAGCGAGCTCATGCTCTGCGACAGCCCGATCGCGGCCGGAACCTGCTCCTCCGGGATATGGGCCTTGAAAACTTTGGCGGAAGACGGCTGCGAAAATTGGCTGAGGACGGCGGACAAAAATACGGCGGCATACAAAGATTGCCATGCGTCCGCGGCGATCAAAACCATAATGCCGAGGATGGAAGCCGCGCTGAGCAAATCTCCCGCGATCATCGTCCGCTTCGGATTCCACCTGTCCGCGAACAACCCTCCTATGATGGAGAAGACGAATATAGGCGCGTATTCGACGATGGACAGCAAAGATACCGCGAATTTGTCTCCATGGGTCCGCTCCAGAACGAAATACAGCAAAGCCATGTTCCGTACCCAGATCGCAAGCTGCTGCAGCAGATCGGAGACGAACACGATCCGGAACGTTCGATTTCTGAACAACATAGGCCTCTCTCCTTTACCTGGACCGACCATCCGGTCTAATTAATGAGCGAAAAAAACGCCAAGCCGACGAATATCTAAGCCTGCTTGGCACGAATGCCTTCCAGCAATAGTGCTACCGCGTCCCGGTAATACTGCCTTATCTTGTCGTGATCCTTGCCCGGATCGGGCATATAGTAGAGCTTGCCCAACCCTTCCAGCATGCTGCTGACAAGAACGACCAGACGATCAAGATCTCCCTGTGCCAGCTCTCCCTTCTCCATTCCTTCGCTCAATACGCTGCGGCACGCCTGCGAGTTGGTCTCGGCAAGGCGCAGCAGCCTATCCAAGACATCGTCCGTAATGAGCCTGCTTCGGGAGTATTCTTCCTGGGCCGCGAGCAGCGGGTTCTGAAAATCGTTGGCATAATGCTCAGCCAGCGCGTAGAGTTGTTCCTCCACCGTGCTCGCCCCCGCCCGAATCCTCTCCCACTCGAGACTCCAGCGCTCAGAATCCTCCTCGATGACTTGCAGGAACAATTCGTCCTTGCTCATGAAGTGGTGATACAAGCTGCCTTTGCTGACCTCGGCCGCCTCGCACACTTCGTTCATCGACACCGCTCCGTAGCCTTTGCGGATAAACAGATGCTTCGCTTTATCGATAATTCTTTTCTTCGTCTCTTCACCATCGGACCTTCCCTTGACCATGCCCAACCTCCTAGACCGACCAGTTGGTCTAATTATATTCGAACACAACCTCCCATGCAATAGACTATCCGCCTAATAAAAGGATTCGCCGCGGCAGAGTGGAATGTTTTATCAGCTTTGTCGAGAAGACTCCGACTTCAACATGAATGTGTAAGTCGGGGATGAATCGATGCCTTTTTGTTGTGAGAAAAACGAACGTATGTGCTATAATGGATATAATTGGATTGAGGGGAGGTGTTGGCTTGCTCGTAGAGAAGGCCTTTCGCTATCGCATCTATCCCAATGCAGAACAACAAACTCGGATTGGGCAAATGTTTGGTTGTTGCCGGTTTGTCTTCAATCATTTC